>CANIYB010000046.1 GCA_947471105.1 Cytophagaceae bacterium | reverse complement strand
CTAATACCTGGGAGCTAACCTGCGTGGCTCTTGCTGCCCAAATTTTTACGTGGCCTTTAATTATTTATTATTTTTATCAATTTCCCAATCCATTTTGGTTCTTATTACTTAATCCTATTTTAATTGTGCTATCGACTATTTCTCTCGGCATAGGATTCTTTTTTATTAGTGCATCTCCTATTTTGGTTTATTTCAAGCTTGATTTTTTATGGCAATTTTTGGGTTTATTATTAGATTTTAGCTTTTCTATGTTGCATTTTGTCATGTTTAAGTTTGTCTATCTTTTCCACCCCATCATACCATTTCTTAAAATTCACTTGGTCGAGGTCTTTATCTATTTTGTGCTTGTTATCTGCTTTTCGTGTTGGCTGGTTTACCGCGAGAGGTTATTTATATCATTGGTCATACTATTGATTAGTGCTGAAGGCTTATTTCATATATGTCCTGAACGAGATCATCAGCTATCCTTCTTATCTCAATATAAGGGATATCCTATTTTTGTCTCGATTTCAGGAGTGAAATCACATTTTTTTGCCCCTGCAGATTTGAGCAAAGATCCCCTTTGGATACAGGGTCACTTGAGTCCACTCTGGGCTAATTTAGGAGTAAAGGATACTTTAGTTCACTATTATGACCAGCGGATAAATTATGCATGGATTTATAAAAAGAAAAAATTTATTCTTTTAAATAAAGCTGCCATTAAACCTAAAGGCGATAGATTTACCGTCATTCTGTCTAAAAATGTTTACATGAAAAAACCGACCTGGTTAGGTACTTGGGATAATTCAACTCTGTTAATTGCGAAGAAACCTTCGGGTTATACCCAGCAGGTGTGGTCAACTTATTATCCTAAATTATTCAAAAATAAAGTGGTTTTTTTGGATCAAAGTGCTGCTATTGTATATTAAAAAAGACTACCTGTTGGGGTAGTCTTTTTGTTTTAGCTTGGTTTTTTCTCATTGCGTTTACGCTCGTTAGGGTCTAGCCATATTTTACGCATTCGAAGCGATTTCGGAGTAATTTCTAAATATTCATCCTTTTGGATAAATTCCATACATTCTTCCAAAGAGAAATTTAGTTTAGGCGCAATTTTAGCGTTTGAATCTGTTCCAGAAGCACGCATGTTAGTTAATTGCTTGGCATTTTGAAGGTTAACTTCAATGTCATTTTGACGATTATGCTCACCTACTACCATTCCAGTATAAACCTCTTCACCTGGATCGATGAAAAACACACCTCTATCTTGTAATTTATCAATGGCATAAGGGATAGCAGCTCCTGTATTCATCGATATTAACGATCCGTTGATACGTCCTGGAATTGGACCCTTGAATGGCTCATAAGCCGTAAAACGGTGCGCCATAATGGCTTCGCCAAATGTTGCGGTTAATACTTTTGATCTTAAACCGATTAAACCTCTTGAGGGGATATTGAATTCTAAATGTTGAAGGTCACCCTTAGGTTCCATAATCAACAATTCTCCTTTTCCTTGGGTGGCAAGTTCAATCACCTTTCCGGCAACTTCCGCAGGTACATCTACAACCAAAGTTTCAATAGGCTCTAAACGCTCCCCATTTTCACCTTCTTTGAAAATTACTTGCGGTTGGCCTACTTGTAACTCATATCCTTCCCGACGCATAGTTTCAATAAGCACGGATAAATGTAAAATTCCTCGGCCAAACACTAAGAATTTATCTTCACTCTCAGTGGTCATTACTTTTAAGGCCAAATTCTTTTCAGTCTCCTTGAATAAACGCTCACGAATATGTCGAGAAGTAACTAATTTTCCTTCTTTCCCAAAAAATGGAGAGTTGTTTATCGTAAACAACATATTCATGGTAGGTTCATCGATAGCAATACGCTCTAAAGCTTCTGGATTTTCAGCATCAGCAACCGTGTCGCCAATTTCAAAATCTTCAATACCAGTAATGGCGCAAATTTCACCACATTCGACTTTTTCTACTCTCACCTTACCTAAACCTTCAAATACTTGAAGTTCCTTGATGCGCATTTTCTTAGTACTACCATCTGCTTTGCAAAGTGCAATTTGCATTCCCTCAGTCAAAGTTCCTCTTTCTAAGCGTCCGATAGCAATACGACCCACAAAAGACGAATAATCTAATGAGGTAATTTGCATTTGTGGGGTTCCTTCTTGAACCTTTGATGCAGGAATATTTTTAATAATAGAATCTAATAATGCGATAATATTATCAGTAGGAACTTTCCAATCTTCACTCATCCAACCTTGTTTCGAAGATCCATAGATGCATGGAAAATCTAATTGCTCCTCAGATGCATCTAAATTGAACATTAAATCAAAAACTTGCTCATGTACTTCATCTGGACGACAATTCTCCTTGTCAACTTTATTGACTACAACAATTGGCTTAAGTCCCAAAGCAATTGCTTTAGATAATACGAAACGAGTTTGAGGCATTGGGCCTTCAAATGCATCAACTAATAGTAAAACACCATCAGCCATTCGTAAAACACGCTCTACTTCTCCTCCAAAGTCGGCGTGACCAGGAGTATCAATAATATTGATCTTAACCCCATTGTAACGTACGGATACGTTTTTTGAGGTAATTGTTATGCCTCGTTCACGCTCCAAATCATTGTTATCTAGAATTAAATCTCCAAACTCTTGATTCTCTCTAAATATTTTTGAGGCGTGAATGATTTTGTCAACTAAAGTAGTTTTACCGTGGTCAACGTGGGCAATAATGGCAATGTTGCGGATGCTTTGCATAAAATGAAGGCTCGTAAATTTTAAGGTGCAAAGGTATGGATTATTTCTTTGAAAAGTACTATTTGATTTAAATTACCATACTCGAATTTAATCAATCGCGGTAGGAGTATTGATTACCTTACTTTTTGTGGGGTATTCTTCTAAAATTTTGGCTAAAATACTGCTTGAGTCGATTCCACAAAGCTCATATAGTTCTTTTTGTTCACCATGTTCTATAATCACATCGGCTATCCCTAAGCGGATCATTTTGGATTGATATTGATGGTCAACCATAAACTCGGCAATCGCAGATCCAAAACCCCCTTGAATCGCTGCATCCTCAACTGTAATGATGGTTTTGAATGTTTTGAAAATGATGTGCAATAATCGCTCGTCAAGGGGCTTGACAAAACGCATATCATATAATGCTGGTTTTAGGCCTTTTTGTTGGGCTAATTCGACTGCCTTTTCTGCTTCATTCCCTATATGACCAATGCTTAATATGGCTACATTTTCTCCTTTAATCAATTCATTACCTGTGCCAATTTCAATTTTTTCAAAAGTGGTTTTCCACGCAGGCATAACACCTTCGCCTCTTGGGTAACGAATCGTAATGGCTTGGTTTAGCTCCTTAAAGGAGTCTAAAGAAGCTGTATACATCATATTTCTAAGTTCCTGTTCATTTCTAGGTGCCGCCACAATCATGTTGGGGAGTGTTCTCATGAACGCAAAGTCATAGAGACCATGGTGCGTGGGACCATCAGCTCCTGCAAGGCCTGCACGATCTAAACAAAAGATAACCGGTAATTTTTGCAAACAAACATCATGCACGACTTGGTCGTAACCTCTTTGCATGAATGAACTATAAATATTACAAAAAACAGTGAGTCCTTGTGTCGCTAGTCCCGCAGAAAATGTAACGGCATGTTGCTCTGCGATACCTACATCAAATGCTCTATCTGGCATTTCACGCATCATGATATTGAGGGATGATCCCGAAGGCATCGCAGGAGTAATCCCCATGATTTTGGGATTTTTTTCTGCTAATTCTAAAAGGGTATGTCCAAAAACCTCTTGGTACTTAGGAGGCTGAGGATTATCATAGGTCTTTTTATGAATCTCACCCGTTATTTTGTCGAATTTTCCAGGGGCATGCCATAAAGTTTGATCTTTCTCGGCTAGACTATACCCTTTGCCTTTTGTCGTAATGCAATGCAATATTTTAGGCCCAGGAATATCTTTCAAATCATTTAAAACAGTTGTTAAATATCCAATATCATGGCCATCAATGGGTCCAAAATACCTAAGATTTAATGATTCAAATAAATTACTTTGTTTTAATAATGTGGCCTTAAGCCCATTTTCGATTTTAGAAACAATTTCTTGGGCTGATTTGCCAAATTTTGACATTTTTCCCAATAAATTCCAAACGTCATCCTTCACCTTATTATAAGTGTGAGATGTTCGAATATCTGTCAAATATTCTTTCAAAGCCCCTACGTTAGGGTCGATGGCCATGCAATTATCATTTAAAATAATTAGCATATTATTGGGGATGTCTCCTGCGTGATTCATCGCTTCAAACGCCATACCGGCCGTCATGGAACCATCACCGATAATGGCAATGTGTTGTTTCTGGAATTCTTTTTTGTAGCGAGAGGCAACCGCCATGCCTAAAGCGGCTGAAATGGAGGTGGAAGAATGCCCAACACCAAATGCATCATATATGCTTTCGGATCTTTTAGGAAATCCACTGATCCCTCCTAAAAGTCGATTGGTATGAAACACATCCATTCTACCGGTAAGTATTTTATGGCCATAAGCTTGATGCCCTACGTCCCAAACTAATTGGTCTTCCGGAGTATTAAATACATAATGTAAGGCAACGGTTAATTCAGTTACTCCCAGAGAAGCTCCAAAATGCCCTCCATTGACAGAAACATGGTCGATAATAAATTGCCTTAATTCTTCGCACAATCGGGGCAATTCTGAGGGGGCAAGACTCCTTAGATCTGCTGGAGAATGTATTTTACTCAATAATGGACCAGCTTTGAATTGCATAAATTAATTATTAAAATAACCCGAAGGTGAATATCAAACAATATAAAGGTAAAAATGTTTTTAGGCTTATTCGTTTTTTTGACTCGCTTTAAACAACCTCCTTTTTTCGTATTTACTCAAACTATCATAACCCGATTTAGAAATTTTATCTAAAATTTGGTTCAGTTCTTCTTCTACAACTTCTTGATTATCTAATTCATTCATTGACTCGTACACTTTTTTTTGAGCCACTTTTACAAAAGAAAATACTTTTTCCTCTTTGACGAATACATTCTTTTTTTGAGGGAGTTGAAAATAGAATCCATACATAAAACCCATTAATGCGCCACCTAAATGAGCGATATTTCCTCCTGCATTCGTTCCCGTAGTTTCAATGAATGACCATATCAGGTAAAATGCTGCCACATATTTTATCTGTACCTCGCCAATAAAAAATAAATGAATGCGATAGGTGGGCTTAATGGTTGCCGCAGCTACCACAATGGCAAATACACCTGCTGATGCTCCATTTAGGTAGGTCGGGCCTTTTAAAATAAAATAAGAAAAGCTGTTCACCAAAAGCAAATAAGCAACCGCCCCAGATATGCCGCCCCAAATAAACAATTTCACGATTCGTTCTGAACCTATGAAATCTTGAATAATAATGCCAAACCAAAAAAGGAACATCATATTGAAAAGCAGGTGAAATAATTCAATATGGATAAAGAAGTACGTGAATACTGTCCAAGGCTCTTTAAGAACGATTATTGGCGTTGACGATAATGTTAGATGTTCTAAGAGAGCAGAAAAAATTTGCTCGTGGCCTGCTAGTATAAGGCCGACTTTACCCACCATCAAAACCAGAAATATAAAAATATTAAAAGCAATAAGCTTTTTAAGCCCTTGATTTGGGCTATTAAATATCATTTTTATATCAAACCAAATACTCTTCATCTTAAAAAAAGGTGTTTCTTTTAGTTCCCCAATATTTTAAAAGGATGACTGCAAAAATCATTCCTCCGATATGTGCAAAGTGTGCCACATTATCTCCTTCGCTTTGTTGGATCCCTTGATAAAGTTCATATAAGCCATAAAAACTGACAAAATATTTAGCCTTGATTGGGATGGGAAAAGGGAAAAGAAACATTTCTGAATTTGGAAATAAATAACCAAAAGCCATTAAAATTCCAAAAATTGCCCCCGATGCTCCGCCCACAACACTTCGGTTTATAAATTCAGCATAATTGGTCCTGACCCAATCGGAATTAATAGGCTCAATCGGACTAATGACACTAAAATGCTGCACATAGTCCGTTAAATTAAATGAACTAGGGTTTGATAAAACTAATTCAGTGGCTCTTCTAAAATCCGCGAAATCAATAAAATGCTGGATACCCATGTACAATAATCCCGCACCAATACCACAGAAAAAGTAGAAAAATAAAAATCGTTGGGCTCCCCAAACTCGTTCAAGTAATGATCCAAACATAAAAAGTCCAAACATATTACTTAAAAGGTGCATGAAATTTGCATGAACAAACATGTAGGTGACCACCTGAAAGAAATAAAAATCTCTTGCTTGAAAATAGTGTAACGTAAATAAATCTTCGGGTATGGCTCCTTTTCCTAAAAATAGGACAACGTTAACGATGATTAAATTACGTACGGTAGGTGTTAAGTTTCTAAACATATTTTTATTCCTCAAATCCCCAATCGATGGAGTTTTTCATGTCTTTAATAATCAGCCCCATTGATTTGAATGTAGCCCTTATTTCATCTACCTTATCATATTTTCGCTGGTCCTTAAACTCTTTATATAAAGATAATAAACCGTCAATTAACATATCTGAGTTTTCGGGGGTTTCCATGGTCAGGCCTAATACTTCTTCTAGAAACAAAACGTAATTTGATTTTAAAACCTCAAAGGTGCTTGGACTGATGGACTCAAATGCGAGTGTTCCCGTATGCAATTGATTTATTTTTTTCAATAAATTAAATAAATGCGCAATAGTCACAGCGGTGTTTAAATCGTCATTCATCCCATCGTAACAACCTTGAATGGAACTTAAAATGTCTGCTTCTTGGTCGGAGTCGACCTGAACGGAAATATCCTTAGGATATTCCATTTTTTTAATGATTCTCAACCCATTTGCAATTCGCTTATAGCCTTTCTGTGAAGCTTTTAAGGCCTCATTTGAAAAATCTAATGTACTTCGATACTGCGATTGTAGCATAAAAAAGCGAACGGTCATGGGACTGTATGCCTGCTCTAATAAGGGGTGATTTCCAGTAATCAATTCTTTCGGCAAAAAGGAATTACCCAAAGATTTACTCATTTTCTGACCATTAACGGTGAGCATATTCGTATGCATCCAATATCGGACGGGAACTTCACCATAGGCCGCTTTAGCCTGTGCAATTTCACACTCATGATGAGGAAATTTTAAGTCCATTCCACCCCCATGGATGTCAAATGTATTGCCTAAATATTTATGGCTCATGCAGGTACATTCTAGGTGCCAACCAGGAAACCCTTCTCCCCAAGGAGAATTCCACCGCATGATGTGTTCAGGCGATGCTTTTTTCCAAAGAGCAAAGTCCAAAGGACTTTTTTTCTCCCCAACACCATCTAAATCTCTCGTTTCAGTGAGCAAATCGTCTAAAATTCTGCCTGATAAATTCCCATAATCACCGCCTTGTTTATTATAAGTTTCTATATCGAAATAAATGGAGCCATTAGATTCATAGGCCAAACCTTTGTTTAAAAGGTTTTGTGTGGTCTCTATTTGCTCAACAATATGCCCTGTGGCAGAAGGTTCGATGCTAGGAGGTAACAGATTGAATGTTTGCAGAACGTGATGGAAATCTTGGGTATATCGATGAACAATTTCCATGGGCTCCAACTTTTCCAATTTGGCCATTTTCCCAATCTTGTCCTCTCCTTCGTCTCCATCGCCAACCAAATGTCCCACATCAGTGATATTTCTTACATATCTAACCTTATAACCTATATGTCTAAGGTATCTATATAGTATATCGAATGATGTAAATGTTCTAAGATTTCCTAAATGTACATAGTTGTAAACGGTAGGTCCACATACATACAAACCCACATGCGGCGCATTAATCGCTACAAAAACTTCTTTTTCACGGCTGAGTGTATTATATAATTTTAATGGCTGCATGTAGACTATTTCTGTCCTTACATAGAATTTTATATAAGGCATTAAAATTACTGCGATTCTTTTAAATCACCAAAACTATTATTGGGTTGCTGAATCAATTAAATGCGTAAGGGAGATTGGACCCAAAAAATATTATCTTTGTGAATTCATTTGATTGATTACATGATTTTAAAAGAAGTAGGAGGAGATAAGGGCCTTAAGCGAATGTTTCTGGAATTCCCGGTTTCTTTATATGCGAGTGACCCAAATTGGATAAGACCTTTAGATCAGGATATTGAAGTTATTTTTGACCCCAATAAAAACATACATTTAAAAAAGGGAGAAGCCGTTCGATGGATTTTATTTGATGAAAATCAAAAGCCCATTGGTCGCGTAGCCGCTTTTTATGAAAATAAAGAGCCGGATAAGAGTAATCTCAAAATGGCCGGTATGGGATTTTTTGAGGTGATTGACGATGAGAATGCTGCCATAATTTTGTTTGACGCTTGCAAGAACTGGCTAAAAGAAAAGGGATTTGAGGGAATGGATGGGCCAATTAATTTTGGGGAGCGCGATAGCTTTTGGGGATTGATGATCAAAGGATGGGAATTTGAACCCACCTATAAGATGCCATGGACGAAGCCATACTATATTCCATTTTTTGAAAATTATGGGTTTAAAGATTATTTTCAACAGTATGTCTATGTTTCTTCCATTCGGGGAGCCAAAGTTACTGAGGGAATTGAGGAAAAAGCCCAACGAATTTATCAAAATCCTAATTACAATTTTAAGCACATCGAAAAGTCTAATCTCGCTAAATATGCGGAAGATTTTAAAATCATTTATAATGCGGCATGGGCAAAATTTCCGGGGGTCAGTGAAATGTCTTCCGAACAAGCTCAGAAATTAGTGAAACAAATGAAGCCCATTATAGACGAACAATTACTTTGGTTTGCCTATTCTGAAAACGATGAACCCGTTGCATTTTTTATTGTCATCCCCGATTTGAATCAAATCATCAAACATTTACATGGAAAATTGAATACTTGGGGAAAGATTAAGTTTTTACTTTTAAAAAGTAGGGGTGTGCTAACCAGAACTTGTGGTGTTATTTTCGGGGTAGTTCCTGAGCATCAGGGAAAGGGCGTTGAATCTGCCATTGCCTTGCGTTTTAGAACTGCCGCTAGAGAAAATCCTTTCTATCCGTATACAACCATGGATATGAATTGGGTAGGAGATTTTAATCCTAAAATGATGCGTTTTGTTTCCCAACTGGGCGCTACTAATGATAAAACATTTATTACTTACCGTTATTTATTTAATCCTAACCAGCCCTTTAGTCGTTGTCCTAAAGTAGGCTAAATATTTTCAAAATGAGCTTATTAACTATTGGAACCGTAGCGTTCGACGCCCTAGAAACCCCGTATGGAAAAACTGATAAAATCATCGGTGGCTCTTGCACTTACATTGCTTTATCAGCAGCATTTTTTCTTCCTCAGGTCAATGTAGTTGCCGTGGTAGGGGATGATTTTCCACAGGAATACATGGATTCATTGATCTCAAAGGGCATCAATTTGGAAGGATTGCAAATTAAAAAAGGCGAGAAGTCATTTTTTTGGGCTGGGAAATACCATAATAATATGAATTCGCGTGATACGTTAGTTACAGATTTAAACGTATTAGCTGATTTTAAACCTATGATCCCGAATAGTTACCAAGATTGTGAATATTTGATGTTGGGTAATTTGACACCCCAAGTTCAAATTGAGGCTATTCAAGGATTAAAGAATCGACCCAAGTTAGTAGTTATGGACACCATGAATTTCTGGATGGATGTGGCGATGGATGATTTAAAGAAGGTACTTAAATTGGTCGACGTCTTGTGTATCAATGACGAAGAGGCGCGCCAATTATCAGGTCAGTATTCTTTGAGGACGGCAGCTAAATTGATTATGAGAATGGGGCCAAAAACGTTAATCATCAAAAAGGGAGAACATGGAGCTTTATTGTTCCAAGACTCTAAGATGTTTTATTGTCCAGCATTGCCTTTAGAGGAAGTTTTTGACCCCACAGGTGCGGGGGATACTTTTGTTGGCGGATTCATAGGTTACCTAGCGCAAACCAATGATATATCCTTTGAAAACATGCGTAAGGCCATTGTTTATGGCTCTGCAATGGCATCATTCTGTGTGGAGAAATTTGGAACGGAACGACTTTTTGAAGTGACTGCTTCCGATTTAGAAGCTAGAGTAGGCGAATTTAAAGAGCTCGCTCGTTTTTAGTTTCCACCTACAACGACTTCGGTTAATTTTGAGGGATCTAGGTATTTATTAGCTAGATCCCTTATTTCATTCGGGGTGCATGAAAAAATTTGATCTTGAAATTGATCGTAATAATCGGCATCTAGCCCTTCTAATTCAATTATTTTTACTTTTTCTGCGATATCAAATGCTTGAGTTAATTCTCCCGTAAAGCTCCCCATTAAATAGTTTTTGACCAGTGATAATTCTTCTTCAGATACTAATTCATCTCTTAGAATTTGCATCTCTTTTTTTACTTCAGAGATCGTTTCTGCTACATTTTCATTTTTAACATCTGTGCCCACTGCCCAATAACCTGAACGGTACATGGGAACTAATGAGGAAGAAATTCCATAGGTGAACCCCTTCTCTTCTCGTATATTTTTTTGAAGTCTTGAGCCAAAAAATCCGCCAAGAAGCGTGTTCAGTACACTAAATTTGAAATAGTCTTCGTTTTTTCTAGTAATAGATTTTAAGCCTAATCTGATTGAACTTTGCAAGGCGTCTTCTCTTGTTTCTTTTGTTGAACTTGGTGCCATAAAAATAGGATCCGGGACGAGTAATTGTTCTTTTGAGTTAAAAGTAAGTTCGCCAAGCGTAGCGTCTAAAATTTTGATTTCTTCATTTGATATTTTTCCTGATAGAAAAATACTGGGTGTTTGGCTGGCCCAAGTTTTTTTGTAAAAAGTAATTAGATCGCTTACATTCAATAATGCCAATGACTCCGGAGTTGCAGCGCGTCCATAAGGATCATCCCCGTAAAGATTTTTTCGCATGAATTGGCTGGCACTATACGCCGTTTTTTCCCAGTTTAATTTATTTTTCTGAATTTCAATTTCCAATTCTTTTTGGAATTCTTGCTCAGGGAAAATGCACATTTGAATCATGTCGGCAACGTATGGCATTAATGCGCCGAAATGTTTAACTAATCCGTAGACGGTAAATGTAGCTTGATCTAAGGTAGCTTGAATATCCCAGAATGCACCATGAAAGTCAAACGATTGATGAATATGTAAGGCATCGTGCTTGCTTGTGCCACGCTTCATTAATTGGGCGGTTAAACTTGCTAACCCCGCTACGTCGCTATGTATTCCTCCGGCTTTTGTACTTAGCTCAAATTTGAATACAGGCTGTTCTCCTAGGTTGACCGAGTTTATGACTATGCCATTTTTTAAAGAGTGCTTAAGGGCAGAAGGAAATTTTATTTTTTCAATAGGGAATGCTCCGGGGGCTTTGCTTCTGTCCAACATCTAAATAGGTCGTTATAAAAAACAAATGACATTCAGTTATGAATGTCAT
>CANIYB010000045.1 GCA_947471105.1 Cytophagaceae bacterium | reverse complement strand
GTTGCATTTCCTACAGAGCGTTTTCCAATCCCACCGGCATCGGCCAACCGCCTATTTTATATACAAAGAAGCTCAAACGCCAATACCGTTATTTATGATGCGAATATTTTAGCCAATAAATCCCTGAATCCCAATCAGCCCGTTCATACCTATTGGATTCGATACGCAGATAAAGGTCAAAAAGAAGAATTGAATCTTATTCAAAGAACGTTGGCCTATGGCTTATATACCAATAAAATCAAAGATGAAATCAATAGCTTCGAAGGGTATTTTTTAGCCTACCGAAAGCGGAAATTTGTTGTCAAATTAAACGCTAAAAATCAAGCGATCGCCCTGTTTCCGATCAATGGGAAACTTCAAATTTTAGAACGTGTTTTTGTTAGCGTGGATGAGTCAGGCTTTACCCCTGCTGTGAATTATATCGAATTGTTTGGAAAGGATGAATTGACCAACAAGGACGTTTATGAACGTTTTAAGCCTTAAATCTTACTCAACTAATTTTCATTATTGTCATTAAATGAATTGGAGAGGGAATGAAATCTCCCCCCCAAACATCGTTAAAACTTCCAGAACAAACTCGCTTGAATATTTCTACTTTGACCCGTGTAGCCATATAACTCAACGATTTCTTGGCCCAGGAGATTTTTAACCATCAGCGATGCATTTAAGTTTTTGCTAATTTGATACCCAACTTGCCACTCCGTCCAAAGATAATTATTCAAGACTTTAGGGACTGTTGAGTAAGTCGATTCATCGTAAAAATAATCCTTGCGTTCGCCAACAAACTGTGCCATGAATGAAAAATTCAATTTTGAATTAGCATTGAATATAACTCGAGCTTGCAATTGATTCGTAGGACGCCTAATTAAGGACGAATAAGTAGAATCTTTTCCATCAAACGTATTGAACATAGTCCCATTCAAATACGTATAAGAAACATTTCCTGTCCACTTATTTTTTGTAAAACTCAACTCCGCCTCAAGTCCTCGAGTATTTTGCTGGGATACATTTCCATATTTCCCATAAGGCTCCACCGAGATTGATTGGAATACGATTCCATCTTTTACCTCATTTTGAAAGCCAACTATCCGTGCATGGAAATTGCCCATATTCTGTTCAAGCCCAATTTCAAAGGTTTTCCCTTGCTCCGGCCGTAGGGCCAAATTCCCATAAGGAGAAAATAATTGATACAAGGATGGCGTTTTAAAGCTCGTATAATAATTAAAAAAGGCTTTGCCAGATTTCGAGTATTTCCAAAATGGGTTTACATTGACCGTAGAAAAATCCCCAAAAGTAGATTGGCGATTCCATCGGCCGCCAATTTCAACTCCTACATTTGAATTCCATTCTTTTTGAATGGTCAAATAAGCGCCAAAAATGGATTGATTTGCGATGCTTTCAGCTAATTTGGGAGAATCATACCGACCATAGGCACTCACAGAAAAATCAGATTGTTGAGTCGACTGTTTTTTATATTCAGCCCCCAAAACATATTCGATTTGCTTTAAAAATGTTCCCTTCAAATAGGCCTCTCCACCTTGATTGACACCCTTATAGGTAGATTCACTATAATTCGACCAAGCGTTTAACGGAATATATGTGGAATCATTTCGAAAAACTCGATCAATCACATCTTGAAAACCTCGAACAAAAAGATCCCCATGCTTTAATTGATATTGCCATTGCAATCGAATGGAATTAGATTTAGCTTTTGACGTAAAGTCCCGATCATCCATAAATGGTCCCGCATCCAAATTTCCTTGGTAAAATAAGGCTTGATAATTCACGTCGATCAACGACCTTTTTCCGATGGGCCTAGACCAAGTCGCCGAAAGGGATTGTTGGCGCATCCCATCATTTTCCCCTTTTTTTACACTATCCTTCGCCGCAGAAAAACCATCGGTCGAATAATTTTGCAAAGAAATCCCAAACCTATTTTTTGCCAATCGCGTATTTGCTTGGACTTGTGTCGCATATGTTCCAAATCCTCCTCCCTGAACCAATAACGACCCATGGGTTCCGTCTTTTTCGGACTTCTTGCTGACTAAATTAATGACGGCCGACATCGCATCGGAACCGTATAAAGTGGATTGCCCCCCTTTGATAATTTCAATTTTTTGGATGTTGGCCAAATTAATCAAATTCCAATCCATCACTTGGCTAATATGGGATGGATCATTTAATGGAAATCCATCCATCAACAGTAACACATGGCCCGTATTGGCACCTCTTACGTAAATTTCTTGGTTTGAACCCGGCGCGCTGCGCGCGCCTACGACCGAGATCCCCACCTGCTCCTGCAATAATTCACCCAAACTTTTGCCCAAACTCGCACGTATCTGATCCGTGGTAATGAGTGTTAGGACTTTGCCCGTGCGGGCCAACTTCCCCGGTAATTTTGGCGCGGATACTTCCACTTCCTCTAAAATCGTTACCGTGTCTCTTCCTGATTTCAACAATAGATTAGTGGGTGAAATCGAATGGAAATCAATCGGAAAAGCATAACTAGGCTTTAGCATAAACGTGTTAGCCAATACAGAACCAGCCTGTAGCATAAAAGCAACAGCCAATACAGAACTATACTGTAGCATAAACGCAACAGCCACCCGTGCAAAAACCTGCACCTTTCTTCTAAAAAACATAAAATTGCCCATTTCAGGGCCATAAAAAATGGAAATAAATCGAACGCTCAACCTCAGCCCATCCTCCGTAGTCCAAGATTAAGTATCATTTAAGGCAGGTCTCCTGACTCATTTTTATTACCTTTCTTACCTTCCCAGTTGCCCAGTGGTCCATTAGAAAAGCATTACAAAAATTTACAGTTGCGGGGACAGTGCTAGATTCCAACTAGCTTCCCTATTATGTGTTTACCCCTTATTGAAAAGAAGCACACACCCTAAACTGTTGCAAAGCTAAGCCAATTATTACGCATAAAAAAACCGTATTTCTATTTAATCAACATCCTGATAAAATTTAAAATGATCAGTCAAATAATTCCATTTCTCGAAAAATCTCAGCTAATTGCCTCATCAAATAAAAACAAATGCCTGATCAAATTAGATGCGCTTGGTGTTCAAATGACGCCCTTTACCAAGATTACCACGATCTGGAATGGGGAAAAGAAATGCATGATGACCATGCACTTTTTGAACTCTTAAGCCTCGAAGGATTTCAATCGGGATTAAGTTGGATTACGATTTTAAGAAAAAGAATCCATTTTAGAACCCAATTTGAAAATTTCGACTACACCAAGCTGGCCCATTGGACAGAAGAAAAACAAAACGAAGCGCTCTTAAACCCAAACATTATTCGAAATAGACTCAAAATACAATCCGTCAAAACGAATGCTATCGCCTTCATGAAAATTCAGGAAAAATTTGGTAGCTTTGATCGATATATTTGGGAATTTGTGGACTTTAATCCCATCCTAAACCATTTCCATAGCCTAAAGGATTTACCTGTCAGTACCGAAATTTCCGAGAACATGAGTAAATCACTAAAGAAACATGGTTTCCGATTTGTCGGCCCTACCATCTGTTATTCTTTTATGCAAGCCTCAGGAATGACCATAGATCACACATTAGATTGCTTTTGCCACCCAAAAAACAACCATGAATAACAGGATAGTCATTATCCCGACCTACAACGAAATCGAAAACATCACAGCCATCATCGAAAAGGTGTTGAGCCTGAAACCGCATTTCAATGTTTTAATCGTAGATGATGGCTCCCCTGATGGTACAGCCAATGCTGTCAAATTAGCCCAAAAAGAAAATGCTTCTCGTATTTTCCTCATCGAAAGAAAAGGGAAAATGGGACTCGGAACCGCCTACATCGCAGGATTCAAATGGTCCATTGAAAACAATTATGATTTCATCTTTGAAATGGATGCCGATTTTTCACATAATCCTGAAGACCTTATCCGATTGTTTTACGCCTGCGCAAGTCCTGAAGATTTACAATCCGAAAAAATTGATCCCACACATGCTTTATCCGCCGACATGTCCATCGGCTCTCGGTATATCAATGGGGTTAATGTGGTGAATTGGCCCATGGGCCGAGTATTAATGTCCTATTTCGCCGGATTTTATGTTCGATTCATCACCGGAATGCCCATTCAAGATGCTACTGCTGGATTCGTTTGCTACCGGAAAAAGGTGCTAGAAACGATCCCCCTAGATCAAATAAAATTTATTGGCTACGCATTCCAAGTAGAAATGAAATTCACTACGTGGAAATATAAATTCAACATCATAGAAGTGCCTATTATTTTTACCGATCGAACAAAAGGCACGAGCAAAATGTCTGCCAATATATTCAAAGAAGCGATTTTTGGAGTAATCCAACTCAAAATAAATAGCTTATTTAACCGATATCACCGAGCATCATGAGCGACGCAGCACTCTACCAAACGTTAAAGTCGGTGCACATCATTCTTGTCACCTCATGGTTTGCTGGACTTTTCTACCTACCCCGCTTACTCGTTTACCACGCTGAAGCTCAGGATAAACCCGAATTGGAAAAAACCATTCTTTCCAAACAGTTCGAAAAAATGGAGAAAATTCTTTTCAATGCCATCATGATACCTGCCCTTTGGCTCACCTGGATTTCAGGGATTTCACTCATCTACTTAGTTTGGTGGGATACTTTTGGCCAACAACCCTGGTTGCATCTGAAATTAACCTTTGTCGTTTGTGTGACGATCTATCACTTCTATTGTAGACACCTCATTATTTCCTTCAGAAATCAAAATTTCATTCTTTCCGGAAACCAATTAAGACTCTTTAATGAAATTGCGACCATATTGCTTGTCGCAGTCGTGTTTATCGTAGTAGCCAAAAACACGTTTGATTGGGTATATGGACTTTTGGGCTTTGTTGCCTTCGCCATAGCTATCATGTCAGCCGTGAAAATCGTAAAAAAAATTAGAGAGAAATCTAACTAAGTGAACGATCCATTTCGCGCTTCACATCTTTCTCCTTGATGTCATCCCGCTTATCAAAAGACTTCTTTCCTTTGGCCAAAGCAAAATTCAATTTCGCATAGCCATTGTCCGAAATAAATAAACGAGTAGGAATAATAGTCAAACCCACATTCTTTAATTCCTTCTGCAACTTCCCTAATTCCCTTTTCGATAACAACAATTTTCGATCTCGAAGCGGGTCATGATTAAAATGAGTTCCCTCATCATATTTAGAGATATGCATGTTGCGAACAAACAATTCCCCTTGAAAAAATAAGCAATAGGAATCTGTCAAATTAGCTTTTCCCTGGCGGATACACTTAATCTCAGTGCCCATCAAAACCATGCCCGCCGTAAACGTATCAATGAATGTATATTCAAAGGAAGCCCGTCGGTTTTTAATTTCAATCGTCTTAAGAATCTTATCCTTTCCCATTTTCTCTTACATAAAAAAAGCCACACAGTCGAACTGCGTGGCCTCCTCTAAAAATTAAAATCTATTTATCGCCTTTCTTAGCAGCATATTCTTTATTCAAACCCTCAATCATTTTTTGGGTTACGTCAACCGACTCATCCGCAAATAAAATTCCACCGCCAATTTTCGAATATCCTAATACAAATTCGTACTTATTCTCCTTATTCACTTTACCCACATACTCACGAATGTTATTGTATAGTTCCTCGTTTTTCTTTGCCTGCTCTTGCCCCAATTCGGCTTGCTTTTGTTGGCTATATTGCTGCAACTCAGATCCTTTTTTCTTCAAGGTCATATCTGCCGCTTGTAACTCAGCTTGCGTCATCGCAGAAGCACGTTGCTGAATAGCTTGCAATTCAGATTGAAGAGCACGCTCTTTTTGACCTAGGTCAACTTGCAAGCGGTATCCTTTATTTTCAAACTCTTTTTGAGCATCTTTATAAAACTGATAATTATTTAATAATGAATCAGAATTAACAAAAACGATCCTTTTTCCATCAGCTGTAGAAGCACCTAAACCTGAACCAACAGATCCTGCAGGCTTAAAAAACAAAAATGCAATGGCAATAGTTAAAATGCCCAGCCAAACATAAGGTAAATTTTTCACGTGTATTCGTTTTTAAAATGGTAACGGGGACAAATATACAAGGTCTATTTTGATTGTCCTAAAAATTTATTTGTTGAATCGTAATTTCGCGCCAGCCCATGCCCACAAACCGCCTGTTAAACCTCCCAAAACTCCTGTAACGATATAAAGGCCGACAACACTTCCACCCAATGGAAATAAATGTGCCATTCTTCCAGGCAAGGAACTCGGATGTTGGCCATCAATCCAAAAAGCCGAAATAGCCCATAATAAAAAGCCAGACACCAAGCCTAAAGTAAACGCGCTCCCCGTTGGGATTCGGAGAATATAGGCCAACAATGCAAACAAAATACCCAAAGCATACCAAGGTAAATATAGGCCAGAAATGGTCCCAATAACAACCATAACTAAAACGATGGCTAATTTATACGAAAAACTTAACGTCTTTTTCATCCCTATTTTTTTAATGATAATATAATTTTCTTACGCAAACGCCCCGTTGCATCCTCAGGTTTTTCTAAATATAATAAGGACCTAAGTTCACCCTTAGCCCATGTGTCAATCAAATCATCATAATGTGTACTACCCGGATTTCCAGATTGACCACCTGGATAAACTCCATGCGCTTTAGGTCTTCCTTCCTTTGAAAGTTCAACAATCATCCTCCAAGAAGGACCTGTCTTCATTGTAGTTGCATTGACAATCGTTCCACCCCCACCCGTAGGGATATTCAACCTACTTAATGCGTCCATGCCCGGAATTAAATGCCTAATTCCAGTTTGCTTATGCTTATACCAAACCCATTCAGAACCCAGTGGACCATGTTTTTTAACCAATGTATCAATGGAAGCCTTGAATGAACCGGAAATAATTTCTTCCATACTCTCCTTTTTATTCTTTGTTTTTACGTTGTCCCACCAGGCCGACTGTGGTTCGTCTTGGATCATTTTAATCGTTCGATCCATAGAAGGACTATTCATCGGCACATTTTCATCAGCTGAAAAATCATCTGCCCAAATAGCTTCATGCAACAACAAAACCCAATTTTCGAATATAGTAGCACCTTTTGAATCCGCTGCGTTTTGTAAATTCCATCGCTGTAATTCATTCACCGCTTGGCCATAAACTCCTCCCGCCGGCGACTTTAATTTGGCCAGCAAAAGAGGCAATAAAGTTCGGGCTCTAATATTGAAATTATCATTCTGCAAGCCTCTCAAAGAATCCATCGTAATTTTAGACATCGCTTCTAAACGTTCATTAATTCGACGGCCACGCTCACTAGGCGCATATTGCCACCCCATATAATAAGGATACGTAGGATCTACAGAACTTTGATTAGCCGAACTTAAAAACCCACGAACAGGATTTTTAGCATGCGGATTATGAGATTGTGGAATATATCCTTGCCAGTCGGCCTTTGGATCCGTTCCATCCAAAAGATATTTTCCCTGAGTATACGATTTCAATGGGAACTTTCCATTCACCCACAAAGCAATATCCCCCTGA
Organism: Cytophagaceae bacterium; assembly: GCA_947471105.1. Taxonomy (GTDB): domain Bacteria; phylum Bacteroidota; class Bacteroidia; order Cytophagales; family Spirosomataceae; genus Aquirufa. The sequence continues at coordinate 4,017 of CANIYB010000045.1, read as the reverse complement.
TTACTAGCAAAAATAAAATTTTGGGCTGGCGCAGAATAATAAGTCAATGCCTGCGCATAATCGGCATAATTTGCCGCACGATTCAACTTATAAAAAGTGGTCAGCTCCTGTGATTTTTCATGCGCAATCCAACGCAATGCATGACCCACCGGGATATTAGATTTAAAAGGCTTTTCATGACTTAAATAAACCACAGGTCCGTGATGCGTAAAAAATATCGTGTCCACAAAACTCGCCTTCCCTTTGATGTTGAATTTTTCAATTCGCAACGTTGTTTTCTTCCATTTCCCATCATGCCAATATTCTGCCTTAGATGCATCCTTAAATTTAACTTGATACCAATCCAAAATATCAGAACCTACATTGGTCACACCCCAAGCCACATTTTTATTGAAACCCACAATGACGTTTGGCGTTCCCGGCATCGTAGATCCGTATACATTTACCCCCGGAGCCACTAATTGCATTTGGTACCAAATAGAAGGCAATGACAAGGTTAAGTGCGGATCATTTGCCAGTATAGGTAATCCAGAAACCGTTTTATTTCCTGAAACCGCCCAGTTATTAGAACCAATATTAGGATCTTTTTCAGGGGTTTTCATCGCACTGCCTAGGCCAATAAAATCACTGGGACTTTCTGGAATAGGCACTGGCTTGAAGTCCCTAGGCGTACCCACCGGAATAATCGGGCTTTCCACAAAAGGGTAATTGGGAAATAAATTTTCGGCAACTTCCTTTCCATATTTACGAAGTATATTCGTCATCTTTAAATCATCCGTCCCCGAAGCAAGCACAAAAGACATGTTTTTTAAGAAAAGCGCACTTTTGATCGGCGTCCATTTTTCAGGCGCATAATTTAATAATTTATATTCCAACGGATAGTTCCGTTCCGTTAAACTTTCAATGTAGGCATTGACCCCATCAGAATATGCTTGTAAAGTTTCAGTCGCTTTCGGATCTTCTTTCATTCCCTCAAAAGATTTTTCCGCACCATAAACAGCCCCCATCCTTCGTTGGAACTGATCAGAAACCATTCCCTTCTCCCCTACAATCTCAGAAATTCTACCTCCCGCAAAATGCGTTTGAAATTCCATTTGCCACAAACGATCTTTGGCAGTTAAATAGCCCTGAGCTACATATAAATCATGGTCATTTTCCGCAAATACATGAGGAATACCCATTTCATCATACACCACAGTCACGGTTTTTTCCAAACCTGGGATTTGTAAATTTTCTTCGGTTAACTCAGAAGATTCCGGAGCCTCAGCATTCACCCAAAATCCATGAAATGGACTCATTAATTTACCCAAAGGCGGAAGGGTTCCCCATGAATTATGCAAGGCATAAGTCCAAACAATGGCAAAAACGAGGGGGAAAATAGATTTAATGTATTTCATGAAAAATGATGCAAAAGATTTAAATAAAAATTCAAAGATTTTATTTTATTTTAAAAAGACAATTTTACACATTTGTGACATAATGCCCAAATAATTTATATTTTTAATCCCTAAAAGATTTTAAAACTTGAAAAGAAGAACATTCCTCCAAACATCCGGAATTATTGGCTCCGCAACAATCTTAAAAAGCCCATCCTTAGATCAAAGCACATTTGCCACTGAGCCCATCATCATAGCGACATGGAAAAATGAAAAAGGCACTAAATCCGGTTGGGATAAAATGATGCAAACAGGCCGCGCCTTAGATGGAGTTGAAGCCGGAGCATGGGTTCCAGAAGCAGATCCTAACGAAACATCCGTAGGTTATGGAGGACTTCCCGACCGGGATGGCCACGTAACTTTAGATGCTTGCATCATGGATCACTTAGGAAATGCGGGGGCTGTGACATTTTTGGAAGGCATTATGCATCCCATTTCAGTGGCAAGAGCCGTGATGGAAAAAACGCCTCACGTAATGCTTTCGGGTGCCGGTGCATTGCAATTTGCCCTAAGTCAAGGATTTAAAAAACAAAATCTCCTGACACCCGCCTCAAAAAAAGCCTGGGAAGAATGGAAAAAAGAATCTAAATATAAGCCCATCGTCAACATTGAAAATCATGACACCATCGGCCTTTTAGGTATTGGGAAAGCGGGCGAAATAGCTGGAGCTTGTTCTACGAGTGGATTAGCCTATAAAATGCATGGGCGTGTTGGCGACTCACCTATTATCGGCGGTGCGGTCTTTTGTGATGATGAAGTCGGCGGTGCCTGCGCCACAGGTTTAGGCGAATTTGTCATGAAAACCTTGGGTTCATTTTTGATTGTCGAGTTTATGAGGCAAGGAATGTCTCCCCAAAAAGCCTGCGAAGAAGCCATCATGCGAATAGTCAAGCGTTATAAATACCAGGATTTCCAAGTAGGATATTTGGCGCTAAATAAAAAAGGGGAATATGGTGCTTATTCTATTCAAAAAGGATTTAATTTCACCATCACAAAAAACGGTATCACTCAAGTCATTGAAAGTGCTTCCTACATGTCCTAGAAAACTCAAAATTTTACGTGGAAAAAATCGTTAAAAAATCGGCTAGTAAAAAACAATTTCTCTTTGAGGTAGCCTGGGAAACTTGCAATCAAGTAGGTGGAATTTACACTGTTATTCGAACCAAAGTGCCCTCTATGGTAGAAAAATGGGGCAATGACTATGCCTTATTGGGACCCTATTTCACCCATACAGCCGCTGCAGAATTTGAGCCACTCGAATTACCTGAGGAAGATTCGCCGCTCATCAATTCCATCCGTACCTTAAGATCGCAAGGCCTGAAAGTATATTATGGCCATTGGCTCATCACGGGAAAGCCCAAAATTATTTTATTTGATATTGATTCTGTTTATAACCAAATCGACGCAATCAAAGGGAGAATTTGGGAAAATCATAACATATCAACGTTAGGGGTTGAAGAATTAGTGAATCAAACGATCGCTTTTGGCGAAATGGTCCGACTATTCATCACGGAATTAGCCCTCGAAAATAAATCAAAAAAAGACATCATCGTCCATTTTCATGAATGGATGGCCTCCACTTGTTTGCCTGATTTACGAAAAGATAAAGTAAAAATATCCACCGTCTTTACGACCCATGCAACCATGCTAGGGCGTTATTTAGCCGGAAATGTCCCTAATTTTTACGACGTGATCGATCAGTTCGACTGGTTAAAAGAGTCCAAGCATTATGGAATAGAAGCCCAAGTTAGTTTCGAAAGAGCGGCTGCCCAAAAAGCAAATGTATTGACGACGGTTTCCGATATTACCGCCAAAGAATGCCAATACTTTTTAGGCCGAATTCCCGAATTGATACTGCCCAATGGCTTAAATATTCAGCGATTTGCCGCGCTTCATGAGCATCAAAATCTTCATTCAAAATACAAAGAAAGTATTTCAGATTTTGTCATGGGGCATTTTTTCCAAAATCAGCCCTTCGACTTAGAACAAACGTTATACCTATTTACTTCGGGGAGGTTTGAGTATACCAACAAAGGATACGACCTGACCTTGGATGCCCTTAAAATATTAAATCAGAAATTGAAAGACGCCGGTTCTAAAAAAACGGTGGTCATGTTTTTCATTACCAAACAACCCTACCATAGCATAGACCCCGAAGTATTGCAATCTAGGGCCGTCTTAAATGAAATAAGGGAAAATTGTTTGGCGATAGAAAAGTCGGTGGGCGAAAAATTATTTCAAGCCTCCGCAGCTTCCAAAGACTTACAAATTCCCGATTTAAATAATTTTGTGGACGAATATTGGCGGATGCGTTTACGCAGGACCGTTCAAACCTGGAAGACAAATACAAAACCGAAAGTAGTCACTCATTTATTGAAAAATGAGGACGACATCATTCGTAATCTGGCCCGAACAGGATTAACCAATAACCCAGACGACAAAGTAAAAATTGTCTATCACCCTGATTTCATAGTCTCGACAAATCCATTATTTGGTTTGGATTATGGCCAATTTGTTCGCGGTTGCCACCTGGGTGTTTTCCCAAGTTACTATGAACCTTGGGGTTATACTCCTTTAGAAT
>CANIYB010000044.1 GCA_947471105.1 Cytophagaceae bacterium | reverse complement strand
CCGTTTTTACTCCACTGGACATTTAATTTAGGATAGGGTTTAAAGGTAACATCGGAACGATCACCTTTAAATCCTTTGATTAACTCGCTTGCATTAAGTTCCAATTTAGCTTGGTTTGACACGGCAACAAAGGCTCGTTGCGTTTGCCAATTACTCGCTAATAACTCGGAGGATTCATTGGCCGATACTTGAAGTCGATCCGATTTGCCATTTAACGTCAAACTGTGGAAACCAGATAATAGGACGTCCAAATTATCCACATCAAATCCACTTAACGTCGTTCGGCTGTTCCCACCCAAAGCTAATTTCTTTAGACTTGGCGTTTGGATTGTAATCTCAAGGCCTGATTGGACCTTTGGAAACTTTAGTACCCCTTGGTCAACCTTAGATAAGCTAGAAAAATCATACATAGCTCCAGATGATTTATAGGTGATTTGATATATAGGACCCTGAGTAATTGAAATAGCTGCGGTTTCGGATTCCAATAACTCAATACTGGAAAAAGCAGGTAAGGTTTTGGTAATTGAAAAGCCTGCGCCTGAATCGCCTTTCTTAATGGTATTGTCCGAATTAGGTAGTTTGGGGTGATCATAATAATCAGGATCGTCTGAATCAGATTCATCGGAATCACTGCTAGAGAGAGGCTCACGGTTCAAACAAATCAATCCCTTATCAGGCGTGAAAGCCCATTTGGAACCCACAAATAGGTCGTTTTCTTCATTTTTAAAATATCCATTATCCAATGGGTTTTCGATATATAAAGCAAAATCATGCGTCATTCCGAAGGAAACACCATAGGGAATCAACACTTTGACACGCATGCGTTGGTTTCTAAATTTGAAATTCTTTAAACCAAAATGACTATCCATCACGATTTGATCACCTTTTTGTAGCCATTGATAATCGATGGACTTAGCATTCAATTCCGCGTCAGCGCGTGTTTTTCCATTCGATTTGGCAAATGAGATGACTTGAATCGTCTTGCCATCATAGCCTTCTAAACTTATAGAAGTACGCGAAAAACCATTTCCGTTAAAATCATGTAACTCATCATCTTCTAAAAATTCATCTGCAATGATTGTATTCCCCAGCATTTTCTCCCAAATATTCTCTTGAGATTCACGGTTCAAATCAAAAATATAGGATGAGTCCGCAGTAATTTCCTTGATTTGGTTCAAAGAAGCTGTGCGCTGGAAATTGCGACCAACCATACTAAAAGCGGCAAATAAACCAATCCAACCTATTATTGCGATGGCCGTAGACGTATATTTATAAGTCTTATTTGTCAATTTCCGGTTGGCCAATAAAGAGATTCCGCCGATCCCAATCCCCAAAATCATGGGAATGATGGCGGCATACGTTGCGTAAACAGCCCAAGCGGGTAAATCTTGCGCCAATAAAAAGATGGGGACTGCCTCACCAAAAGATATGCCAATCTGCCCATGATCAAAACCCGAAATGCCTGCGGTCGTTAAAACGACTAAAGTAATCATGAAGGTTACGGCAATGATCAGTAAAACAATTCCTGCAAGAATTTGAGCAAACCAGCGAACACCTATTAATATTGGTTTTAGCGCTGAGAAAATAGCCGCAAAGGCACGGAATGGGAAAAGTAAAATCCGGGTAATGGGCTTTTCCTCCGTTGATTCTGGTTGGACCGTGTCTTTAATATTCCTTTCAATATTTTCTAAGGTGATGGGCTCCCCAGTCATTTCCATTTTGTCTGTTAATGATTTTGCCTCAGGGGTAATGGCCAAGATAAAAATATAGGCCGCGGCACCAGAGCCAAAAAAGAACAATGAAATAACGGCTAGTATGCGGAGTAAACCGATGTCCCAACCCGTATACGCGGCAATTCCAGCCATAACCCCTCCGATTACCTTCTTTTCAGGATCACGGTAAAACTTCCGATAAGTCTTTGCCTCTAGATTAATTTCACCTGGAATCGCGATCCAACAAATCACATAGGCCCAAAAAACAAAATTGCCAATGTACAAAAGGGGAATCAATCCAAAGAATCCGACAACCATGATGACCCGAACCCAAATAGGGTCGATCTCAAAGTAGTTAGCTATTCCAGACGCGACGCCACCTAGTTTTTTATTTGACAAATCGCGGCGAAAAGGTTTTGAAAAAACTGATTTAGGGACTTCGTTAAAGGTTTGTTCTTTTTTAACATCCTCCTCTTCGATCTCCTGAAAATCAGCGATGGTTCCTAAAGAAGCGATTAAAGCGTCCACATGCACCTGGGTGATGGCTTCTGTTTTTTCAGTTTCTCGAATATTCCAGAACTTCTCAGCGATACGCGCTTCGATGTCGTCGACAATGTCTTTGGCTCCTTCAAAATTTTTGAAATACGCATGGATCGATTTAAGGTAGGTATCTAATGTTGCATACGCATCTTCCTCTATGTGGAAAACGATGCCTGCTATGTTTATGGATAAAGTCTTTTTCATATACCTGAAGATTATGATTGTGGTGTTTGTTGATGAATGATTTGAGAAACGGAGGCATGCAATTCATCCCAAGTTCCATGAAGGTCGTTTAAAAAAGTGCTGCCCTTTTCGGTCAACACATAATATTTGCGAGGGGGCCCTGATACGGACTCAACCCATTTGTAATCGAGAAGACCTGCATTTTTCAAACGCGTTAATAAAGGATAAAGGGTTCCCTCGACCACCATGATTTTGGCAGAGGTAAGCTCTATGAGCATCGTCGATGCATAAACCTCCCCCCTTGAAATAATTTGCAGAATACAGAATTCCAAAATCCCTTTTCGCATCTGCACCTTGGTATTTTCAATATCCATTGGCTTTTTTATTTTTTGTTGACACAAATGTATAAAAGGTACTTGGTTATACATAGTACTTTAGAAAAAATATTTTTGATTTGTGGATAAACGGTGAGTACTTTGTGAGGAATGGTCATAAAAGTGAAAACTTTTGTACCCCATGAACTGAAATCTTTATTGCAAGATGTTTAAAGAAGTTTCCTTGCCGCTAGCTTTTTACAACCGAGATACTTGGTTGAAAGTTGCTTTTTTTTCAGTTTCAGTCATTATGGCGGCATTTTCACTCTATTTTACGGATGGATTAGTTTCAAAATTAGAGGAGCGTGAAAAGCAGCAAATCGAGCTTTATGCTGAAACGATCCGTTATGTGATGACGAGTGATGAAAATGCCGACATCAATTTCTTTTTTGAGCGCATTAAAAAAATCAATGAAAATAATACCATTCCCGTGATTTGGAAGGATGGTAGTGGGCATTTAAACTCCATCAATATTCCTTTGAACGAATCGTCTACCATGGATGAAAGGCAAACGGTTTTAAAGTTAAAGCTTCAAGAAATTATAGCTGAGAAAAATAAGCCGATTGAAATGGATATGGGTTTTCAAAAGGAATATATCTACTATGGCAATTCCAAATTGCTAAAATTGCTGAGGTATTATCCATTGTCCCAACTCACCGTTGTGTTGATCATTGGATTTCTAGGCTATATTTTCTTTTCCTACTCAAGGCGAGCAGAACAGAATAAAGTGTGGGTAGGTTTAGCGAAAGAAACGGCTCACCAATTGGGCACCCCTCTCTCCTCCCTCACCGCATGGGTCGAAATTTTGCGCAATGAGCCGCACATTAATCCGGATATTGTCACTGAATTGGGAAAAGACATACAGCGTTTGGAAACCATCACCACGCGTTTCTCCAATATTGGTTCGATTCCTGTATTAAAACAGGAAAATTTATTGGAATTGATTTCCAGCTTTATCAACTATTTAAAAATACGTATTTCGACCAAAGTCACGATCGACATTGAGTCTAGTTTATTGCCAAATCAATCGGCCAATATCAATAAATACTTATTTGAATGGGTGATTGAAAACATTTGCAAAAATGGCGTGGACGCGATGGGCGGAACAGGACAAATACACATTCATTTATTTGAGGGGAAGTTGAACCAATTGGTCATTGAGATTTCAGATTCTGGAAAAGGAATCAGCCCCAAAAACACCTCGAAAATATTTTCGCCCGGGTTTAGTACCAAAAAACGTGGTTGGGGCTTAGGTCTTACTTTAGCTAAACGAATCGTAGAAAATTACCATGAGGGCAAATTAACGTTGAAATCCACTGAGCTAAATAAAGGAAGTACTTTTAGAATCGTATTGCCTAAACCATCATGATGAATTCGCCTAACGTAGTTTTTGGTTCCGCTTTAGCAATTATAACGCTTGGGTATCTATTAAAAAGTTTTGGCTTCATCAAAACTAGCGATGGCAAGGCGATTTCAAATTTTTTAATGCACACTACATTTCCGGCTTTGGTCTTTACGACCATGATTAAGGTAGATCTTAGAGCTGAATTAATCTGGATGCCTATCATTTGTGCCGTATTTGGAAGCATATCATCCATCTTAGGGTTTCTAATTTTCAAAAAAGAAGATCCCGCTTACCGAGGAATTCTGACCATGGGAAGCGCGGGTTACAACTTAGGTTTGTTCGCCTATCCCCTCATAGAAGGAGTATGGGGATGGGAAGGCCTTACCTATGCGATCATGTTTGACCTAGGAAATTCGTTTATCAATTTTATAGTTAATTATGGAATGGGGACCTATTTGTCAACCAAACACCAAGATAAAAACCCTGCTAAGGCCATCGCGACAAAAGTATTAACGCTTCCGCCATTTCAAGCCATGGTCTTGGGTTTAGCTTGCAACCTTGCCATGATACATATTCCGGCGATTCCATTAGATGTGATTGAAACGATTTCAAAAGGGAACAAACCCATGGTATTATTATTAATGGGAATTTATTTTAGCGTTCGATTGCCAAAAAAATCTTTTCAAAAAGTTTTCCAAGTACTCACGATAAGGTATGTCTTAGGGCTAAGTGTGGGTTTAACTTTATATTATCTTTTGCCGTTTAGTGACACCTATCGCAATATGTTATTGATTTGCTTAATTCTGCCAGCGGGTATGACACTGATCACCTATTCAGATGAGTTTGATTTCGATACAGGCATTGCAGCCGCTTTGGTTAATTTTTCAATGCTCATCAGCTTTACGCTCATGTGGCTATTGGTGGGCATTTTCCATATGTCAACGGTTTAAACCAAATAAAATCGGTAATTTTGCCCAACAATTAATTCTAATCTAAGTTAGATTAATTTGAACAAATATAAATTATGGTTGTACCCTACAAAGACCAGTCCAAAGGAAAGAAAGAACAAGTTGCCAACATGTTCAATGCGATTTCCCCTCAATACGATTTCCTAAATCATCTATTAAGTGGAGGAATCGATATTATTTGGAGGAAAAAAGCCATAAAATTACTTCAAAATAAGGGCATTAAAACCATGTTAGACATTGCCACTGGCACGGGTGATTTTGCCATTGAAGCACTAAAAATAAATCCCGAAAAGATCGTTGGCGTCGATATATCGGAAGGAATGCTGTCAGTCGGCATTGAGAAAATCCAAAAAATGGGATTGGAAAAAACGATCCAATTACAAAAAGGAGATTCGGAAAAACTCCCCTTCTCGGACAATAGTTTTGATGCGGTCATCGTTAGTTTTGGAGTAAGGAATTTTGAAAATTTACAAAAGGGGCTATCTGATATGTTTCGGGTGACCAAACCAGGGGGATATTGTTTGATTCTCGAATTTTCAAATCCACGCACATTTCCAATGAAACAATTATATACCTTTTATTCTAAGTATTGTCTTCCATTTTTAGGTAAAATGATTTCTAAGGATCCTTCTGCATACACTTATTTACCTGAGTCCGTTAAGGCGTTTCCAGATGGGCCAGACTTTATTCAAATATTCAAATCTGTAGGGTATTCAGAAACGAATTGGATTCCCATGACAGGTGGAATTTGCTCCATTTATATTGGGCAAAAACAAAAATAACATTGAGAAAAACGGGGCTGATCCTTTGCTGTTTAATTCTGACCCAACTAACTGTTCGGGCTCAACACAGCAAATATGTACGGATTTTTCATGAATATTACGACGAAAAACCTGTTCATTTTGGTTTCCTCTTTGGTTTCGCATCTACCAATTTTTCAACGAACGGAGATCGTGCCAAATTAGGTGCCGATTCAATTGTGCAATCACCTCGAAGCTTTGGTTTTCAGATTGGCGGTTTGGTCAATTATTCTTTTGACAAGCATTTTGAATTAAAAACGGGAATGAACATCGCCCTGTATGAAAGGCAAATTTTGTTTCCATTATCTCCATCAAAGCCAGATTTAAATCCATTAACCAGAGAATCTACTTGGCTCGAAATCCCATTATTAATTAAATACAAGTCGATAAGACGAGATAATCATCGGATGTACGTGATAGGTGGAGTAAAATTAGGCATGGAAGCCAATGTGAAAAAAAAGAGTTCGGCTCTAAGCGCAAATACCTCAGACTTATCGCTTGAATATGGGTTTGGATTAGAACGCTTTTTCCAATATTTCAAATTTACTCCTGAAATACGCTTCTCGCATGGACTGACTAATTTATATGTCCAACCAACTACCGCGACTAATTCATTCTCCAATATGAATTATTTGAAATCGCATACGGTCAGTCTCGTTATCAATTTCGAATAATTTACTTGATATTTTTTCTGGCTTGCTTGGGATCCACAATGGTTTGCAAGGTACTTACAGCCGAAATTCCAAACCAACCTGCTCCTTGTAAGGGTGAATTTGGATTTGTATTGATGAAGTTAGTCGGAATGTTTGCTGCGGGCCTAGAGAATAAACCTGCATTATTTAATTCCAATCGGGCTTGAGAATAAAAGTTGAATTGACCTTCTGAGATCGAATAGAGATCTACTTTGATCGTATCTTTTTCTTGATAAAGTTCAGGTGAAATGGATCTTCGGATAGGCAAAATAAACATGAGACCATCCGCCATGGCTCCTTTTTGAAATGCGGCATCGTAGAAAAAAACTAGGTTTTGAGTCCCGTTAAATACCTTCCGATTTTTATATGTTTTTACTCGAAAACAATCCCCTACCCCTATCGGATCCCGCGCATAGAACTGTGCATCATATCCGTTTTTTGGCTTTCCATCGGCTGCTTGCCTAAGATTAGCTTCATCATATTGATATAATATGGAATCAATGGGCGGAACACGTTTCATGGTTTCAGAAGCTGTAAAAGTTTCATTCGCAGATTTAACGGTCAATTTAAATGTTTTACCTACTTTCCCGAAAATGTCTGTTGGCGTTGTAGGTGTCCAAACATAAGAACCCATCTCTGTTTTAGATTCTTTAAATAAATATTCCCGACCTTCACTATCCGAAATTGACACATTAGCTCCCGAAATTCTTGGGGCATCTGTATTGTCAAAATAGTCTTGAGACCTAGTTAGAATAATTTTTTGTGGTCCTGGAACATTCGTCAATGTGGCCTCAATAATCATGTAATGATCAGAACTCGGCATATTTAAGGTCACGATGTCCTCGCATGAACTCAGTAGGAATCCTAGCATCAAAACAAATAAAAAGGAGATATTTGCCTTCATTAAAATGAAAAATTATAGGTGACTGCTGGAACAAAAGAACCAATAATAGATAATTGTACTGCCTCTGTTTTCATTGAATTATCTTCATTAGGTCTTGTGTAAATAGAAAAAGGATTTTTTCGATTGTACACATTATAAATGGAGAAAACCCACTCAGAGGTTCCTTTCCCAAATACAGCTTTTTTGTTTTTCTTAGTGGCTGACAAATCCAATCGATTATAATCCGGCACCCTAATGTTTCCTCGGGTTCCAGGTAAGGTTTGTGGATATGCTATGCCTTCATAAATGTATTTTTGCGCAGGAATTGAATAAGGAACTCCTGTAATATAAGCGAAATTAGCACCGAAAGACCATTTTTCACTTAAACTATACTGGCCAATTACGTTCAATGTATGGGTTCGGTCATATCGATTGGCATACCATTCACCCCCATTGAGTCCTTCTATTTTTCGCTCGGTTCGAGCCAAAGTGTAACTCACCCATCCAGTCAATTTCCCCACATTTTTCTTAACAAAAAATTCAATTCCATAGGCCCGACCGTCGCCAAATAATAAGTCTTTTTCAAAATAAGGATTCAAAAACAAATTAGCCCGATCTGCATAATCAATCTGGTTTTGCATCGACTTGTAATAAACCTCGACAGGGGTTTCATAATTATTTCCGTCAGGACCCAAATTTTTAAAATATCCTATGGCCACTTGGTCTGCTATCTGCGGTTTAATGTTATTGGTCGATGAAGTCCAGACATCCAAAGGAGTAGATGCTGCCGTATTCGACATCAAATGCACATATTGAGCTAGTCGATTATAGCTTGTTTTAAACGAAGCATTTTGACCTACATTTAAATTCAAGGATAATCTAGGCTCCCAATTTCCATAAGAAGCAACTGTGGTTGTCGGATCCGTTTTATTGATTTTTAAAATATAGCCCGATGCATTTTCCGTTGAGATAGGCACTTTAACTCGATCGTAATATTCGCCATTCAAACTTTTATAATCATAATACGAATACCTCATTCCGTATTGAACGGAAAAGACTGGCGAGATTTTCAATTCTTGGCTTATATAAGCCGATGATTCCGTTCCCTTTTTATTTGCTTGCCCAAATTCCCGTTTCTCTCCGGTGGAGGTGGCGATAGCCTTGCCAGGTTTAAATTCGTATGAAAGAATTTGACCCCCAAAACTAACCGTATTAGTTGGGTTGACGTAATACGTAAAATCAGGCTTTATACTTAAATTTTCAATGTTGGATGACCATTTAAAAGAATCATTGGGTCTTTTATTTTCGATATCCGAGTCTAACAAATAATCATAATTGCTATAAAAAGCAGTGGCATTCATAAATAACTTTTCAGAAAAGACATGGTTCCAACGAGATGAGATGGTTCCATTGCCCCAATTAAAACCAAAACTCGTCCCAAAGACATCTCGCCCAAAGTAACCCGAAAGGAAAACGGTATTTTTCGCATTGATGTTATAATTGACCTTCGCCGTTAAATCATAAAAATTGAAGGCAGCATTCGCATTGTTACCCGTTAAAAAAGGCTTAGCCAAAATGTCTATGTATGATCTTCTAGCGGCAAAAATGAAGGAAGCCTTGTCTTTGATAATAGGTGCCTCAATAGAGAGGCGAGAGAAAATAACGCCTATTCCTCCATTGACTTCAAGCTTTTTGGAATTCCCTTCCTTCATTTTCACATCCAAAATGGAAGACGCCCGGCCCCCATATTGCGCTGGAATTCCCCCTTTATAAAGCTTAACATCTTTAACCGCATCCGGATTAAATACAGAGAAAAAACCAAATAAATGGGAGGAATTGTACACGGGAGCATCATCTAATAAGACTAGGTTTTGGTCTACACCACCCCCGCGAACGTTAAAACCAGAAGCACCTTCTCCCACGGTAGACACACCAGGCAGAAGCTGAATGGCCCTGACTAAATCAACTTCACCTAATAATGCAGGGATTTTCCGAATGGTTTTAATGTCGATCTTATTCACTGACATTTCAATTCCCTTGACATTTTCGTCTATGGCTCTCGTACGAACAACCACCTCATCTAATTCTTTATTAGATGATTTTAATTCCAAATTAAGTAGTTGAGAAGTACCTGAAAATTGGACTTTTCGCTCGATTTTTTCATAGCCCGTTGAGCTAAAAATTAAGGTGTATTCGCCAGGATTTAGTGTTATACTGTAAAAACCGTAGGTGTTTGAGGAGTTACCTACTTTCAATTCCTTCACATATACGTTAGCACCAATTAAACCTTCTCCATTGATAGCGTCTTTTAAGTAGCCACTAAGTGTAGATTTCTGACCTACAACTAGATTGGAAAGACTTAGGGAAAAAATGATGATGATTAGGGCTCGAATATTCATATTCATAAAGACAAAATTAGTGCACAAAATCCAATTAAAATGACCACTCATCATAAAAATAAAAAAAAATCAATTTTATTTGTAAATCAGTATTTAATTACCGATAATTTTTTAATATGATTTTTACTCGTATTTTTACCCATTGAAAGATGGACTATGGATTTAAAAATATTTGGAAAAATAATTAGAGAAAAAAGAGGTGCGCTCAGATTAAAACAAGAAGAATTGAGTGAAAAAAGTGGAGTGGCTATTAAAACCATTCATTCCATTGAACTAGGAAAAGGTAACCCGTCTATTAAAACAATATTACGCTTATTTGACACATTAGAATTAGATTTCATAGTGGTCGCATCGAAGATAAAAAATTAATTATGGAACACGCAATCAGTTTTGAGAGAATCCCGACACATATTTTCGCCGATTCCGAAAAAGCATCCAAGGCCGTTGCCTTAGAAATAGCCGCATTAATCAGGCAAAAAGCGAAGGAGAATAAACCAGCTGTTTTAGGATTAGCCACGGGATCTTCCCCGAAAAAAGTATATCAAGAACTTATTCGGATGCATAAAGAAGAAGGCTTAAGTTTCAAAAATGTCGTCACATTTAATTTAGACGAATACCACCCCATGGAGCCGGATTCCGTTCAAAGTTATGTGCGATTTATGAAAGAGCAACTCTTTGATCAAATTGACATACCGGTAACAAATTACCATTTACCGGATGGGACATTGCCTATCGAAAAAATACCAGAGTTTTGTAAGGACTATGAAGATAAGATAGAAAAACTGGGGGGACTGGATTTTCATTTATTAGGGATTGGGCGCAATGGCCACATTGGATTTAATGAGCCCGGATCGTTAATTAATTCAAAGACTCGATTGATGACTTTGGACATCAATACCAAAATAGATGCGGCCGTAGATTTCGGGGGATTAGCTAAAGTTCCCAAAAAGGCGATCACCTTAGGAATTGACAAAATCATGCAGGCCAAACGAATTGTTTTGTTGGCCTGGGGCGAGCACAAAGCCGAAAGTGTGGCAAAGGCTGTTGAAGGCCAAGTTACTTCCGACATTCCCGCATCGTATTTACAACAACACACGAATGCAACGTTTATTTTAGATGAAACGGCAGCTGCTTTACTAACTCGGATTAAAACTCCATGGCTCGTAGACTCCGTTACTTGGGACCGCAAGATGATCAAAAAAGCGGTTACTCACCTTTCGCTTCATTTGGAAAAACCGGTATTGAAGTTGACCAACAAGGATTACAATGAAAACGGGCTATCAGATTTACTTTCCTTATATGGCCAAGCGTATGAAATTAATATCGAAGTATTTAACTATTTACAGCACACCATTTCGGGTTGGCCCGGGGGAAAACCAAACGCAGATGATACCAATAGACCCGAAAGAGCTTTTCCAGCAAAGAAAAAGGTGATCATCTTTTCCCCTCATCCAGATGATGATATTATCTCGATGGGTGGAACTTTTCAGCGTCTTCAAGACCAAGGTCATGAAGTTCATGTCGCTTATCAAACTACGGGAAACATTGCTGTTGCAGATGATGAAGCCCTTCGCTTCGCCGAATTTGTGGTAGATTTCAACGAAAAATTTGAAAGTGTTAATACCAAAGCCAATAAAATATACAAAGACGCGGT
>CANIYB010000043.1 GCA_947471105.1 Cytophagaceae bacterium | reverse complement strand
ATGTTCCATGCAGGAATAGACTTTGAAGGATTATTTAAGGAATCCAACAAATATTCTTTCATTGATTTTCGTTCTTGATAAAAGATAAATTGACCATCTTTAGACCAAATAGGATTAATAACACCTCTAGAAGAATTGGTTAAAGCCATAGGTTCTCCCCCAATTAACTTCATGATATAGGCTTGGGATTTATTACCCATATCTCTAGAAAATAAGATTGAACTGCCATCTGGACTCCATGAGGGAGATGAAATGGAATATTTGCCTGAGGTCAATGCCCGATACGTTTTAGTCTTTATCTCACCTAAATACAATTGGGTTACATAGGTAAAATCACCTTTTTTATCCACATCATCTTTAATTTCCATGATCGAAAAAAGAACATGTAAACCATCGGGAGAAATTTGAGGCTTTCCAATCGTTTTAATTTTCAACATATCAGTTACTTCAATGGGTTTTAAAGTACTCTGCTGCGCGAAGGATAATTGGGATGAAATAATTAGGAGAAAAAAGATTAAGTAATTTTTCATTTCAGTAAAGCTTTTAATAATATAATCCATTTGATATTAATTGTTCCATGGCAAGATTTTCATGTTGGATCAATGGTTCCAACAAATCATCCATGGAATGATGCGTAACCGCTTTAAAATTCAGATAAAAATCTTTCAAAATTTCACTAAATATAAATTCAACTCGGGCTAAATGATATTCAGATGTGAGGATTAAAAGATTTTTATATTCATGTTTCTTTAAGATGGATAGAGACATAACAGCATCCTCAACGGTATTTGATGAGAGGGCCAAAGGTAAAAAAGCAGCTGAAGTAACCCCTTTTTCAATTAAATAATTCTTTAGGTAATTCGCATGAGCAACAGGACTCGTATTAAAATGAGCACCAAAGCCACCCGTACAAAGTATTTTATGTTTTTGGGGGTCAAAAATAGACAAGCATCCTTGCAGACGATCCAAGGCAATGGGACCTAAGGTACCATCAGGGAAATTCGGAGAACCTAAAACGACAATTACTTCCATAAAAAATGCTCAGAGACAAATCCCTGAGCATAAAAATACAAATATTTGGAATTAAATCAATTTTAGAATTTCCTCTCCAATGGCCTCAGTACCTAAAATCATATTCGCTGGAGTATTCGCATCTGCAATGTCACTCGTCCTAAAACCCTTCTTCAATAAAGCATCCACAGCGTTTATAATCGTCTCTGATTCTTTCTTTAAGCCAAATGATATATCCAATAATAATGCGGCTGATAAAATGGAAGCCAATGGATTAGCTAATCCTTTTCCAGTAATATCATGGGCTGAACCATGAATGGGCTCATAAACACCTGTTCCATCACCGATGGATGCAGAAGCCAACATCCCCATAGAACCAGCAATTTGAGAAGCTTCATCTGTTAAAATGTCTCCAAATAAATTAGCCGTAACCACCACATCAAATCGCTTAGGATCCTTAATTAACAACATCGCTGTCGCATCCACAAATTGATATTCTACCGTAACCTCAGGATATTCCAAAGCTAATTTCTGAATAACTTCTCTCCATAAACGTGAAGATTCCAACACATTCGCTTTATCTACAGAAACTAAATGCTTTTTACGTGTCATCGCTGCATCAAAAGCCTTACGCCCAATACGCTCAACCTCATAGCGGCTATATTCAGCTACGTCATAGGCTGTATCCCCATTATTTTTGCGACCTTTTTCACCAAAATATATATCCCCAGTTAATTCACGAAAGAATAAGATATCCGCTCCTTTTAAAATTTCTGGTTTAATACTCGAAGCCCCTAATAATTCATCAAATAATTTAATAGGTCTCAAATTCGCATATAAACCTAATTCCTTGCGCATTTTCAATAATCCTTGCTCAGGTCGAACTTTTGCAGATGGATCATTATCATATTTTGGATGACCTACGGCACCAAAAAGAACGGCATCCGAGGCCTTCATTTTAGCTAAAGTTTCTGCAGGAAGTGGATCACCCGTGGCTTCTATCGCTTCATGCCCAATTAATGCTTCATCATACGTAAATTCATGACCAAATTTGGCCGCAATTTTCTCTAATACTTTTTTACCAACTGCCGTAACTTCTTGGCCTATTCCATCCCCTGGAACTATTAAAATATGCTTTTTCACCATTTTTATTTTAAATTAAATTCAACATTTTCTGAGTGGCTTTGATCGCAGAAACCGTTTGGTCAGAATCTAAGCCTCGAGTAATTAGCTCGCGATCGCCGTGAGCCCAAGTAATAATCGTTTCACATAATGCATCTGAATCACCACCAGGTGGAATTCGAACCGCATAATCTTTTAATTGTGGTAATATTTGACCATTTTTTTCAAAGATGATTAACAGAGCTTTCATAAATGCATCATACTGACCATCTCCTTGAGCATGTTCTTCAAAATACTCACCATTTATAGAAATTTTCAATGTAACTGAAGGCCGTAAATCCTTGGAATGTGTCAACACATAATTTAAGACTTGAACACGTTCTTCAATTGCATTACTATCTAAAACATCCGAAATGATGTAAGGAAGGTCATTTTGAGTCACTACCTCTTTTCGATCTCCTAATTCAATAATCCGTTGGGTTACTTTTTTAAGATCCTGATCTGAAAGTTGTATACCCAATTGGGCCAAATTATTAGAAATATTTGCTTTGCCGCTCGTTTTGCCCAACGCATATTTGCGTTCCCGTCCAAAACGCTCTGGCATTAAATCATTGTGATATAAATTATTCTTTTTATCTCCATCTGCATGAATTCCAGCCGTTTGAGTGAACACATTTTCGCCTACAACAGGCTTATTAGCCGGAATTCTAAATCCAGAAAAAGTCTCTACTAATTTACTCACACGGTACAATGATTTCTCGCATACTGAAGTAGAAACATCTTTTTGATAATCATTTAAAACCGCTATCACACTGGCCAAAGGAGCATTTCCAGCGCGTTCCCCCATGCCATTAACGGTTAAATGTAATCCATGAACTCCATTCCTAACGGCTTCAAGCGCATTGGCAGTACCTAAATCATAATCATTGTGCGCATGAAAGTCGAAATGAATTTTTGGATAACGCTGAACTAATTCAGAAATAAATGAGGCCACCTCAGAAGGAATTAAAACCCCTAAAGTGTCAGGCAATAAAATTCGTTTGATAGGTAAATGCTGGATAAAGTCAAGGTAATCAATTACATATTCTTTACTATTCCGCATCCCGTTGCTCCAATCTTCCAAGTAAACATTTACTTCTAAACCTTTAGAAACAGCTAAATGAATGGTTTCTGCTATTTCAGAAAAATGTTGTTCTGGAGATTTTTTAAGTTGGTACTTCAAGTGGTTCAACGAACCCTTAGTTAGTAAATTCATTACTTTAGCACCACTGGATAGCATCCAATCCACAGAGGTTCCTCCATCCACAAAAGTCAAAACTTCAACTTTGTCTAAATAACCATGATTGGAAGCCCATTCAGTGATTTTTTTTACCGCTTGAAATTCACCATCAGAAACACGAGCAGACGCAATTTCGATACGATCAACTTTTAATTCAGTCAAAAGTAATTGCGCGATGGTTAATTTCTCAGAAGCCGAAAACGACACTCCGCTTGTTTGTTCTCCATCGCGTAGAGTCGTGTCCATTATTTCTATGTGGCGTTTCAAATGCTTATCGGTTAAGTGCAAACGTAGCTATTTCATCTTTCATCGCTTGAAGATAATCGATGTCATCAAAGCCATTTAGTAAATTATGTTTCTTGTAACCATTGATCTGAAAGGACTCAGAAGCACCTGTAGAAACAATAGTAATGGTTTGTTCTGGCAAACTTACTTCCAACTCAGCCTTAGGATCTTTTTCGATCTCAGTAAATATTTGGTGTAAAAATTCTGGGCTTACCTGAACAGGTAAAATGCCTACGTTGATCGAGTTACCTCTAAAAATGTCCGCAAAAAATGAAGAAACTACACACCGAAAACCATAATCATAAATGGCCCAGGCAGCATGTTCCCGAGAAGAACCTGATCCAAAGTTTTTACCTCCCACTAATATCTTACCTGAATACGTTGGATTATTTAATACAAAATCAGATTTCGGTTGGTCGTTTTTATCATAACGCCAATCTCTAAATAAGTTATCACCAAAACCTTTTCGTTCAGTAGCTTTCAAAAAACGAGCGGGAATAATTTGATCCGTATCCACATTTTCTATGGGCAAAGGAACGGCAGAACTACGTAAAACTTTAAAACTATCGTAAGCCATAATAATCTTTTTAAATATTATAAAAATTGTCTTGGATCTGTTACGACCCCAGTAATTGCAGCAGCCGCGGCTACTAAAGGACTGGCCAATAAAGTTCTCGAACCTGGTCCTTGGCGACCTTCAAAATTTCTATTTGATGTGCTCACCGCATATTTTCCTGCTGGAATCTTATCGTCATTCATGGCCAAACAAGCCGAACAACCTGGTTGGCGTAAAGCGAAACCCGCCTCAGTCAAAATATCATAAATACCTTCTGCGTGTATTTGAGCTTCCACCACATGAGAACCTGGAACTACCCAAGCCGTTACATGCTCTGCTTTTTTTCTTCCTTTAACAATCGAAGCAAAAGCTCTGAAATCTTCTATACGGCCATTGGTACAAGATCCAATAAAGACATAGTCAACTTTTTTACCAATCATCGAATCATTTTCCTCAAATCCCATGTAATCTAATGACTTAGCATAACTTGATGCGCCACCTTCTAAATCCTTCGCTTGAGGAATATTTTTGGAAATACCCATGCCCATACCCGGGTTGGTACCATACGTAATCATAGGTTCTATATCGGAAGCTAAAAAAGTAATTTCTTTATCAAATACTGAGCCGGCGTCTGTTTTTAAAGTTTTCCAATAGGATAATTGCTTTTCCCAATCTGCTCCTTTAGGGGCTAATTCACGGCCATGAATATAATCAAAAGTAGTTTGGTCAGGAGCGATCATTCCACCCCGAGCACCCATCTCAATACTTAAATTACAAACCGTCATACGTCCTTCCATGGACATATTTTCAAAAACATCTCCTGCATATTCGACAAAATAACCCGTAGCACCTGAAGTAGATAATTTTGAAATTATGTATAAAGCCACATCTTTTGGCGTCACACCTTTTCCTAATTGGCCATTTACATTAATCCGCATTTTAAGCGGCTTAGGCTGCATAATACACTGTGAAGAAAGAACCATTTCCACTTCGGAAGTACCTATTCCAAAGGCAATAGCGCCAAAGGCCCCATGCGTAGAAGTATGTGAATCACCACAAACAATGGTCATTCCCGGTAATGTAATTCCATTTTCAGGTCCAACTACGTGAACAATTCCATTTTTGGGATTGCCTAAACCCCAATGAGAAATTCCATACTTACTTGTATTTTTCTCCAATTGCAGCAATTGATTTGCCGACAAGGGATCTTCGACAGGAAGATGTTGGTTTATCGTAGGAGTATTGTGATCTGCTGTGGCAAATGTTTTCTCAGGAAATAAAACACTAACCCCTCTTTGCTCTAAACCTAAAAAGGCCACAGGACTAGTCACTTCATGAATAAAATGTCGGTCTATAAAAAAAACATCTGGTCCGTCGGCAATTTGACGAACAACATGTGAATCCCAGACTTTATCAAACAAGGTTTTTTGGGAATTGCTCATTGTGAAAATTTAATATTTTAATCTATTTAATTAAACCTAAACCCTAAAATTGCTATTTTTTTTGCAAAAAAGCAAAGAATCTATCCCCATAATCCGTAAAATCCCTAAAGATATGCTAACAAATAAGGCATTAAATTGAAGGCCTATGAGTAAAGTAGAATGGATTTTCAATTTGGACTTTTTCACCAGACATGACAAGTTCTGCTGCTGAAATTCCTAATTGTTCAAAGTCTGTCGATATGGTGGAAATACCTTGGCCAATTAATCTTTTTATAGGGGTTTCATTATATGAAATAATACCTAAGTCAACACCTATCCTCAATTTTTGTGCTAATATTTGGTCTAGCAAAATAATCAAATCATCTTCCATGACAGTAATAAATACATCGCCGTGTAAAAGATTAACATTGGTAGATGAATCTAATACGGCATAATCAAAAGCAAAGTCTTGGCAAAAACTCTTAAAACCCTGAACAATTTCAATGGGATAAAAACTATGAGAAGGAAAAATCAAATTGATGCGGTTATATTTTGCCAACGATTCCTTGGCCTCCATTAAACTTGCATAAATATCTTTTTCAAAATTCTCATACACCATAGAAATTTGACCGGTAATCCCTGGAATTTTTTTATCCACAATAATCAATTTCTCTTTAGGAAGGGTGTTGATTAATTTATACGCCGCTAAATCATCTTCAAGAAAATGCGGGATGATGACGATATGGGAATAATCTTTTTCTCTGCGTTCGATAATACGCTTAAACAAATTGAAATCATTGTTATATACATAAAAATCGACTGTTGCATTTTCTCCCAACTCTTTCACAAAAGCATCGTATATAATTTTTTTATGCTCACTAAGTTTATTGAACAATAAAAAAATCCGATAAGTGACAGGAATTGAATCTACGTTAATAAAAAAGCCTTTACCGCGAACTGAATCGACAATCCCAATAGATTTTAAATAATTATAGCCCTTTTCAACGGTAATCCTAGATATGTAATAATGAAAACTGACTTCATTGATGGACGGCAAAACATCCCCCTTTTTTAATTTATTTTTTTGAATAGCCTCAATAATCGAATGCGCCAGTTGGCGATATTTCGGAGTCGAAGAAAATTCATCAATATGAATAAATTCAAAAATGGCCATCTTTAGCTAATCGAGTTTCCTACGCCTACAATGATAACAGAAATTAAAATGACCACAATACCTGCCACCACGGTCCTATAGGTAGATTTTGAAACCCCATTCCATTCCTTGAAATAAATCCCCCAGAAATTGGAAGTAATGATGATAGTAGCCATATGTAAAATCCATGAACTAGCTCCATTCCCTAATTTGCTCTCCCCCATACCATAAAAGAAAAATTGCAGAAACCAGGTGGTGCCAGCCACTGCAGCAAAAGTATAATTCATGCGCAATGGGGATTTTTTATTTAAATAATCGCCAAATGTTTTATTGCTGAAATTCAAATACATACACCACACAAAATTGGTCAAAAAACCACCCCAAAGCACCACGACAAAAATAACATTGTTTTGAAACAAGGGGTCTGAACCTTTTTCTACCGCCACCGCAGCCATATCCTTGCCAGCTTCAATCCCAAAATTAAAACAGGCACTACATAAACCTGAAATAGTGGCAACAATTAATCCCTTGGTTAAATTAAATTCCTTTATACTTTCTTGTTTCTGTTCTTGAGACAATTCATTCTCTTTCATCATCCCCGCTTTACCGCATAGATAAATACCTAGAACACAAACCAAAATTCCTAATAAGACAATTTGACCTCCAGTACTTCCCACAATATGTGAAATGGTGTCTCCTTTAATTTTCGCTATTTCTCTATAAATAGGAGGAACCAAAGCTCCAAAAATACTACAAAGACTTAAGGCAATGGACATACCCAAAGACATACCCAAATAACGCATCGCCAACCCAAAAGTCAATCCCCCAATTCCCCATAAAACACCAAATACAAACGTCCATAACAACACATTGCTATTCGCATTCATGATAATATCCATGAAATCTGGAATGGTTAAATAGGCTGCCAATAAAGGAACAAAAATCCAAGAAAATAGCCCACCAATAATCCATGCGCTTTCCCAAGACCACACTTGAATTTTACGATAAGGAATGTAAAAACTACCTGAAGCGAAACCTCCTAGCGAATGAAAGAATAAACCTAAAATAGAGCCCATGGAATTAATTTAAAATGGTAAATTTGAAATATAGTATAAAATTTTCATCGGTAAATTATATATATATCCTCAAATTACTATACTTATACCCCATATGAAAGCAAATAAATTATCTTTTAAATCAAAAATACTCGTTGGAATCACCATTTTTCTATCGAGTTTCCTATTAATATCTTTCATGAGTCAAAATCAAAATGATGATTGGGATTCCTATTTAGGTGGCTCTGACCGGAATCATTTCAGCACCTTAGATCAAATTACGAAAGATAATGTAGCCCAATTAAAAATAGCATGGACTTATTCCATGCCTGATTCTGGTCAGATGCAAAGTAACCCCATTATTTCCAATGGAGTTTTATATGGGATCAGTTCAGGACTCCAAGTATTTGCACTAAACGCAGCAACGGGCAAACAAATTTGGAAATTTGGCGATCCGTTAAAGAACTGGGCAAGTACCAGTAGAGGGGTTAGTTTGTGGAAAGGGGAAAATGAGAATCGTATATTATTTACAGCTGGACCTAATTTATGGGCATTGGATGCAAAAACGGGCCAAGCGATTTCTTCGTTCGGCACTGGTGGAAAAGTGGATTTACACGAAGGATTACCCAAAATTGCCCAAGATAAATTCATCATATCCAATACGCCTGGAACAATTTATAAAAATTTAATCATCATGCCAGTCCGATTATCGGAAGGAGCAGATGCCGCACCAGGAGATTTAAGAGCTTTTGATGTGATAACAGGAAAAATCGCTTGGACCTTTCATACAATCCCTTATCCTGGCGAATACGGATATTCCACTTGGCCCAAAGACGCCTATAAAAATGAGTACGTAGGTGCCGCAAATAATTGGGCCGGAATGGCCGTGGACGAAAAAAGAGGAATCCTATTTGTACCTACCGGATCTGCTGGATATGATTTTTGGGGTGGTAATCGGAAGGGACAAAATTTGTTTGCCAATTGCCTTTTGGCCTTAGATGCGAATACAGGAAAGAGACTTTGGCATTTTCAAACCACACATCATGATATATGGGATCGCGACCTCCCTGCCCCGCCAAATTTGATTACTGTCGTTAAAAATGGAAAGAAAATTGATGCCGTAGCGCAAATCACAAAACAAGGATATGTATTTGTATTTGACCGAGTAAGTGGAAAACCTCTTTTTCCGATCGTTGAAAAAAAAGTACCTAAATCTGAATTTTCTGCAGAAAGCACTTGGCCTACCCAACCGGTACCTACTTTACCTAAACCTTATGCTAGGCAATCAAATGAATTATCAAATGAAGACTATAATCCTTATTCGCAAAATATAGCCCAACTAAAACAAACCCTCAAATCTATTGATAAAAATTGGTATGCGGCGCCCTCAAAAAAGGGCACCTTAATACTTCCGGGATTTGATGGTGGAGGCGAATGGGGAGGTGCAGGTGCTGATCCTGAAAAAGGTATTATTTACATCAATTCGAACGAAATGGGCTGGATTCAAACGATGGAACCTGCTGCTACTAACCTAAAGGCGACAGGCGAAAACGTATATAAAACGTTTTGCAAGTCTTGCCATGGCGTAGAATTACAAGGAAATGTAAAAAGTGGATTCCCAGAATTAAATACCATACATCAACGAAGAAAAAAGGCATTTGTCTCCGAAATAGTTTCCCAAGGCAAGGGAATGATGCCTGGATTTGGCCAATTGACCGCGTTAGAAAAATCAAATTTATTAGCGTTTTTATTTAAAGAAGCGCCCAAAGAAATAGTGAGCGCACAAGATTTGAAAACTAAAAATCTTCCTCCATACAAAATGACCGGTTATAATAAATTTTTAGATTCGGAGGGGATGGCAGGAATCAGTCCACCCTGGGGAACTTTAAATGCGATTGACCTAAATACAGGTCAGTATATCTGGAAAATTCCGTTTGGAGATGAACCCTTGTTGGCAAAAAAAGGAATTAAAAATACCGGAGCTGAAAATTATGGCGGACCCATTATTACCGAGAATGGATTGCTATTGATTGCATCGACAAAAGATGGAAAATTCAGAGCATTTGATCGGTCAAATGGCAAACTTCTATTTGAATATCTTTTGCCGGCTGCTGCATTTGCAACTCCGTCAACCTACATGGCCAATGGAAAACAATTTGTCGTCATGGCATGTGGAGGAACAAAATTGGGAACACCAAAAGGCAACCAATATGTAGCGTTTTCGTTGCCCTAATATTTATAAAAATCTTAGGAAAAATTTCAATACCTATTATTATTTGTGACGCCAAAATTGATTTATTCAAGCGTTTCTAAAAAACAAAAAGCACTTACGTAAATTGTAAGTGCTTCATTTTCAATAAGTGGACCAGCATGGGCTCGAACCATGGACCCCCTGATTATGAGTCAGGTGCTCTAACCAGCTGAGCTACAAGTCCACATTAGATTAAACTAATGTGGTGCAAAATTAAGTAATTATTGCCTTTCTAACTACATTTGATTAAATATTTTAAGTTTTATCAGATAGCATTCTCTAATTTTCGATTAGAAAAGATAAATCTTACATTTGCTTATGATTAAATACATTTTGGTATAAAACCTGTGGACCGCGTTATGTTTCCAACAAAAATAATTAATGATCCCATTTATGGATTTATCAAAATAAATAATCCACTCATTTTGGAGTTGATTGATCATCCATTTTTCCAAAGACTAAAGCGCATTAAGCAATTAGGTTTAGCTGAATTTGTCTATCCGGGAGCACATCATACTCGATTTCATCATGCATTAGGTGCTATGCACTTAATGGATCAAGCGTTAAATAATTTAAAAGCCAAAGGCTATAGTATCACAGAATCTGAGCAGGAGGCGGCTGAAATAGCTATTTTATTGCATGATATTGGCCATGGTCCATTTTCACATGTTTTAGAAAATACCATATTAAATGAGGTAAAACATGAAGAAGTTTCCAATCTGCTCATGAAAAAGTTAAATGAACATTTTAAAGGTCGCTTATCGTTGGCCATTGAAATGTTTAATAATCGGTATTATCGGCCTTTTTTTCATCAATTAATTTCGAGCCAATTGGATGTCGACCGATTGGATTATTTGAGTAGAGATTCGTTTTATACGGGTGTAAGAGAAGGGTTTATTGGCTCTGAAAGGTTATTGAGCATGTTGGACTTAAAAAATGAACAACTCGTGTTAGAAGAAAAGGGAATTTATTCCATTGAAAACTTCTTAATGGCTCGCAGACTCATGTATTGGCAAGTATATCTTCATAAAACTGCTATTGCAGCTGAGACCATGTTAATTCAAATTTTAAGAAGGGCAAAAGATTTAATGGCACAGGGCACAAAATTGAATTGTTCTAAGCCTCTTTTTGTGTTTTTAAGTAGGACTTATACTTGGGATGAGTTTGCTAATAACGAAAAGCTTTTACTCGCATTTACGGACTTAGATGATCATGATATTTGGGCCGCGCTAAAAGATTGGAAAAATGAAAAGGATAAAATTTTAAGGCATTTATGTGAGTCATTTTTAACCAGGAAATTATTTAAATGTAAGTTGGGCACCCAACCTTTACCAAAATCTAAAATAACAGAAATAGAGACTAAGATTCAGGAAAGTTTAGGGATCGGTTTTGAGGAACTTTCTTATTTTGTTGTAGAGGGTTCTACCAGTAATGCTGCGTACGTACAAGGCGACAATACGATCAAAATGGTCGATAAACAAGGGCAAGTGGTCGAGTTAATGCTTGCATCTGATTTACCGACCATCCAAGCCT
>CANIYB010000042.1 GCA_947471105.1 Cytophagaceae bacterium | reverse complement strand
GGCTTATTATTTTTTCATAAAGAATGTCATCATAAGTGGCTAAAAAAGATCCTCCCAAATAATTCAAGCACCATTTAATTTCATTTTTGCCACTTTTTAAATGATTGTAAATAATTCCATACGATTTTAAATGATTTTTTTGTGTATTATCCATAGGTATTAAAATGCTTTTGGCATTTAATACATCTAAATTCAACATAAATATGATTAATGGAAAAATTAGATACTTCATTGGTTTTTCTGCGAGTCAAATATGTAATAAATTGCAATCTAAAATTATAATTTAGGTAACCAAAATGAATTTAAAAGAAAATGTTTTTGAGGGTTTAAGGTCTATAAAAAGTAATTTATTAAGGACGATTCTAACTGCACTCATTATTTCACTTGGTATTACTTCATTGGTTGGCATATTAACAGCTATCGATGGAATTCAAAGTTCCGTAGATAATTCATTCTCGGGATTGGGAGCTAACTCCTTTGATATTCGAAATAGAGCCGCGATGCAAATTAGGAGAGAAGGTCAAAGAGAAAAGAAATTTAAAAACATTGATTATAGGCAAGCATATAGATATAAGGTATTTTTTAAGGAAAAAGGTAATGTTTCCTTAAAAACCAATGTTTCATTTAATGCCATCGCAAAATATCTTTCTAAAAAAACCAATCCAAATTCAAGGCTGATGGCCATTGATGATAATTTTTTAGACATGAAGGGATATAAAATTAGTATAGGTAGATCTTTCTCAACAAATGAATATACAAATGCGAATAATGTATGCATTTTGGGAGTAGATGTAATAGATCAATTATTTGAAAAAGAAAATCCAATTAATAAAGAAATTATTGTTAGTGGATTAAAAATGAAAGTCGTTGGCATATTAACCAAAAAAGGGAATATGATGGGCGGGGGTGATGATCGCGTAATCATGGTTCCATTGGAGACTGGCCGGAAAATGGCTGTTGGGCGTCAATTAAATTTTGATATAACAACTTCAACATTGAGAACTGTCAATTTTGATGATTTTATGGAAGAGGCTAGGGGTATCATGCGTAAAGTTCGCATGGACCCAATCGGCAGAAATGATTCTTTTTCAATCGATCGATCTGATTCAATCGCAAAAAGTTTTGAAAGTATTACGTCCACCTTACGAGTGGGAGGATTTGTGATAGGGTTTATTACCCTTTTAGGAGCCGCTATAGCGTTGATGAATATCATGATGGTTTCTGTTAGTGAACGTACAAGAGAAATAGGTATAAGAAAATCTTTAGGAGCAACTCCAGCTCGTATTTTGCAGCAATTTTTAATAGAGGCTATTGTCATCTGTTTAATTGGAGGTATTGGAGGTATTATTATGGCTATTCCCATCGGAAATTTAATTGCTTCAGGTATTAGTTCTGGAAAAGCAAGTTTTATTATACCTTGGTTATGGATGACAATAGGTATCATTATTTGCATACTAGTAGGCTTATTTTCAGGAATTTACCCAGCCTACAAAGCTTCAGAAATGGATCCTGTGGAAGCTTTACGATACGAATAGATACGTTAATCTTCTATTAAATTTTGTAAAAGCGGATTTGAAAAGCTACTTTTGCATTGCAAATTTTAATTTATTTGCCCAGATGGCGGAATTGGTAGACGCGCTGGTCTCAAACACCCGTGGGTGCAAGCCCGTGCCGGTTCGACTCCGGCTCTGGGTACAGCCTCTCAAGAAATTGAGAGGCTTTGCCTTTTTATAGCATTTTTAAAAGCTCAGATTTCCATTTTTCATAAAAATCCAAGGTTTTGTTTTTGTTTTGGTTGGGGAGTATTTCAGACAATAATTGAATGGAATTGATACCCTCGTGTACTGAATTATAATAATGAGAACCTATACCAGCACCTAAAGCAGCTCCATAAGCACCATCAGATTCTAAAAGTTGGATAGGTACATTCGACGCATTTACGATTGTTGACGAAAAAATAGAACTTAAATACATGTTAGCATATCCTGCTTTAATTTTTTGTGGAACGATTCCAGATGAATTTAATAATTCTAACCCATAAACCATTGAAAATGCTATTCCTTCCTGGACTGATCTAGAAATTTCATTTTTTTGGTGCCTGTTAAAATCTAAGTTCCTAAAGCTTCCACCAATTATTTTATTATTAAATATTCGTTCGGCCCCATTTCCATAAGGAAAACACAATAAATCTTTTGAACCTATTTCAGATTGATTAGCGTAATTGTTTAAGTCGGCATAACTATTTGTCGGGAAAAAGTTCTCTTTTACCCAACGATTTAAAATACCTGTTCCATTGATACACATCAAAACTCCTATTCTCCGTAAATCTTTAGTGTAATTAACATGTGCAAATGAATTAACCCGACAATTGGGATCATATTTCAACTCTGAACTAACGCCATAAATAACTCCTGAAGTACCCGCTGTGGTAGCTATTTCGCCTGGTTCTACTACGCCAAGTGACAATGCGTTATTGGGTTGATCACCAGCTTTATATGTAATTTGCAAGTTGGTAGACAATCCTAATTCAGAAGCCATGGTGCTACTTATTTGTCCATGATTTTCAAATACTTGTTTGATTTCTGGAAACAAAGAAACGTCGAAACCATAATAATTTAATAAATCTTTAGAAATTTCATTTTTATTGAAATCCCAAAATATTCCTTCTGATAATGCCGATATGGTTGTTGTTAGTTCATCAGTAAATTTATACGAGATAAAATCACCTGGTAAAAGAACGTGCTTAATTTGCTCATAAATTTGCGGTTCATTATTTTTAACCCAAGCTAATTTCGATGCGGTGAAATTACCGGGAGAATTCAATAAATCTTTTAATATTTTCTCTTTCCCTAAAGCTTCAAAAGCACGATCCCCGATGCTAGCTGCCCTTGAATCACACCAAATGATTGATGGTCGTAAAACTTGCTTATCTTTATCCAAAATAACCAATCCATGCATTTGATAGGATATTCCTATGGCAGATATATCTAATGGATTATATTTTTTTGTGGCATTAGCCATTTTGATAACTTGCTTAACACAAAACCACCAATGCTCAGGGTTTTGTTCTGCGTAACCGGGAGCATTAGAAATTATCTCATTCTCGGTTTCAGGAAAAGAGCAAGTGTGAATTATTTTTTTTGTAGATGCCTCTACAACACTTAATTTTATAGATGAAGTGCCGACATCAATGCCACATAAAAGCATAATTAGATATGTTAAAAATTAGAATTAAAAATCATAGGGTTAATAACCTATTTCAATTGTCTAATATAAGAATAAATGTTTTACCTAAAGAAATATTTGCTTTGATAGGGAAAAGTGGAAGTGGGAAAAGTACAGTTGCTAAAATTGTGGTTGGATTATTGCAAAATGAAAAAGGGAGTGTACAAGTAAATGGAGTAGAATTAAATGATCATAACGAAAGATTAATCCCCCAATTTTTTAAAGCAGGCTATTTGCCGCAAAACTTGCATTTGAAACCTTTTCATACGGTTTTAGATTTTTTAAATATCATTTTTCAAAAATCTACTTCCCCTCAAAAAGAAATAAATAAATATGTCAAGATTTTTCATTTACAAAAAATATTAAGTACTCAAGTGACGCATTTATCCGGTGGGGAAAAACAAAAATTAGGGATCTTAAATGCCATCAGCGAACCGATCGAATATTTAGTATTGGATGAACCATTTAGCCAATTAGATACCGAACAAAAGTTAGAATTTGCAACGATCATTCAAGAGATTATTGAAATCAAGAATATTCCTTGTCTTCTCATAAGTCATGATTTATCAGACGTATTAAAGCTAAGTCACTCGATCGGTATTATAAATCAAGGAAAAATAATTTTAAATGGGGACATTCAAAAATTAGTAAAGAGCCAAAATAAAACGGTGATAAATTTGAAAAATGCACTGTTTAATTGGCACGATTTGAATCACTCCATTATTGAAAATTTGAAAACGCTTTAAATTTTAGCGCATTTTCTGTGGTGATTTTTATAATTTCATCAATTTGCATTTCATATAAATCAGCTAGCTTTTGAGCGACCAATTTTACGTATAGAGGATGATTAGGCTTTCCTCTAAATGGGACAGGGGTTAAGTATGGAGAATCTGTTTCTAATACGATATAGCTTAAGTCTATGTGTTTAATGCTATCAAATAGATTTGTGTTTTTGTAGGTAATGACTCCACCGATTCCAAGTGAGTAGCCTAAATTTGTTAATCTGGTAGCTTCAGAAGCATCCCCTGAAAAACAATGAATAATACCTTTTAATTGGTTAAATTCTTTCATAGAAAGGATTGCTATCAAATCGGCATAAGCTTTTCGGCAATGAATATCAACCCAACTATTTTCCTCTAATGCCCAATGGCATTGTGTTTTAAATGCATCTATTTGTTCATTTTTATAGGTAATATCCCAGTAATAATCTAATCCAATTTCCCCAATAGCAAGAAATTTCCTCTGGCCTAAAAATGATTTTAATAATTTCAATTGCTCTTTATAATCATCTTTTACGTACGTTGGATGTAAACCAATCATGGGTTTACATAACTCAGGGTAAGATGTTGATAATTTTAAAAGTGAATCTAACGTTTCCACATCACAATTTGGCAACCACACTTCTTTAATACCGGCTTCTAATAATTGATTTATATTAGATTCGATATCACTCATAAATATATCATCGTACAGATGAGCATGCGTGTCAATCATAAAGTTTTAAATTGAAAATTATTTTGTGAACAATATTCCAAAATTGGTTCTAGAATAATACTTAAAATAGGAAATGCTTTTTTACTATCATGAAAAATCAAAATAGAACCATGACGGATATTTTTCTTAGCCGATTTTAAAATCGTATTTGGATTATTTTTACGATTATAATCGCCAGAAATAAATGACCACATATAAATGGGAGTATAATGGATTAATTTCCGGTAAACAAAACGGTTTATTCTGCCATAAGGAGGTCTAAAACCCACTGAATTAGTACCTAGCGAATTTATTTCATTTTCACAAAGCTGATATTCATTGAAAAATTCATTTGCATTAACATGCCAACAATTAACATGGTTCATCGTATGATTCCCTATTTTATGACCGTTTTTAAGAATTTGCTGCGCTAATTCGCGATTGGATTTTATATTATTCCCAATGCAAAAAAAAGTAGCTTTTGCATTATATTTAGTAAGAAGATCTAAAACATAATTAGTAATTTCAGGGGTAGGCCCATCATCAAAAGTTAAATAAATAGTTTTTTCGATTTCTAATTTATTATTCTTCCACATTAATTTTGGAAAAATATACTTTAAAATTTTAGAAATCTCATTAATTAACATGCATTAGATTTATATGTCGCAAATTACTAGTTCCACATCAGAAAAAATAATTTTAGGGATTGATCCTGGCACTAGATTTCTAGGTTATGGTTTAATCAAAATAAATAAAGAAAAAGTAACCATTCTGCAATATGGAATTTTGAATTTAACCAAGTATACTACGCAAGGAGCCAAATTCCTAAAAATTCATGAAAGAGTGTTAGGCATATTAGAAGAATTCCTTCCAGATGAAATAGCCATAGAATCCCCCTTTTTCGGTAAGAACGTACAGTCAATGTTGAAACTAGGAAGAGTCCAAGGAATGGTCATGTCACTTGCATTTTCTAAAAACATTCCCGTTTCAGAATACGAGCCCAAAAAAATCAAACAATCTGTAACCGGCAATGGAAATTCATCTAAGGAACAGGTGGCTAAAATGGTGGAGATCATAGGGAACATTAAATTAGACGCTAAGCTATTTGATGCTACGGATGCATTAGGAATAGCCATTTGTCATCACTTTCATAATAACAATCTAACATCTACGCTGAAAGGGACAAAAAAGGGTTGGGGTGCTTTTGTCAATGAAAATCCTTTACGAATTAAATAACAGATTTCATTTGAATTTGTAATTCCTCAATCGTATTGGTAGGCGAATAACATGTCTCACCGATGCATAAATAAAAGTTATATGAATCTTTAATCAAGATAGGCGTATAAATTATCATTGCCTTATCTATTGGAAATTCAGTTTGCTTTAGCGCATCTAAGTTTATAAAACTTGAATTGTATTTAATTAAAGCTTTTGGGTATTCGACGTAATCGCTATATATTTTTAACCAGTTTGAAAAATACAAAGGATTATTTAGGGCTGATTCCAAGATGTTTTCCACCATTTCTTTTGCCTTTAAAGTATAGGCTGGTAGTTGGTTAATAAACCCGATTTTAAACAAACATTCACATAAAATCGAATTAGAAGATGGCATGACCGAATCATTAATTTCATATTTTTCGGCAATTAATATCTCTGATTTATTTGAATAATAATTATAAAACACTGAGTTGGATTTATTTTGATTGAAATTTTCAAGTATATCTGTTAAACAATGATTGGCCTTATTCATATAATTAATATCTCCACTGACTTCATATAAATCGATGTAAGCTTTCGTTAAAAAGCTCATGTCATCTAAAAAGGCTATAATTGGATTCGCCGAGTATTTAACTTGGTGTAAATAAGTATTATCAATTATAAAATAATTTTCTATTTGTAGAATGATGGACTTAGCTAAATCTAAATAAACGTGATTATTAATCGAAATATAGGCTTGAATAAGGGAGGAGACATAAATAGCGTTCCAAGATAGTATTTGCTTCGTATCTGTATTTGGCCTTATTCGAGACAATTTTACTTTTCTTAAAATGTCCAATTGTAAATCAAATGACTTATTACTTGTAGGAGAAATTTTGAATAGTATGTTTCGATCATTTTCCCAATTTCCATTCGTAGTTATTGAGAAATGATTGTAAAATTCTTGATTACTAGAATAGGGTAGTACTGAATTAAGTTCTTTAAAATCCCATGTATAATATTTACCTTCTTCGCCTTCACTATCCGCGTCTATGGAAGAAAAATATAGTCCATTTTCTCCTTTCAATTGTTCATTTATAAATTTAATGGTATCTGAAATTACTTCTTTATATAATTCACTATTGGTTTTTGAATAGGCTAATGAATATGTGTTAATTAATTGAACGTTATCATAAAGCATTTTTTCAAAATGAGGGCAGAACCATTCTGAATCGACCGAATATCTAGAAAATCCTCCTTCTATTTGATCATATATGCCACCTTGAGCCATTTTTTGTAATTGAACATTATATAGTTCGCTTACCCCTAATTTTAAATATTCACTGTTGGGTAGGTTAATTAAAAAATCAATCAAACAGGGTAGCGGGAATTTTGGGGCTTTTTGTATTCCTCCAAAAATGGGATCTAAAGACGATTTAATTTTAGGATACACCTTTTCTAAATTTCTAGCATTGGGGTTTAAATTAAATTTATTGAAGAATAAATTATTATCATTTAGGCTTTCTGCAAAACCATCCGCGGAGTTATTTAATTCAGTTCTATTATTTTTGAATGCCTCATCGATTGATTTTAAAATTGAAATCCAGTTCTTTTTAGGGAAATAAGTCCCCCCGTAAAATGGTTTTTTATTGGGCATTAAAAACACATTTAACGGCCATCCACCTCTAATACCCATTTTTTGCACAGCTTCCATATAAATCATATCAAGGTCGGGGCGTTCCTCTCTATCAATTTTTATATTGATAAAATGATTATTCATTATTTCGGCAACCTCTTGATCCTCAAATGATTCATGTTCCATTACATGACACCAATGACATGCTGCATACCCAATACTAATGATAATGGGTTTGTCTTCTTTTATAGACCGTTCAAGGGATTCTGAATTCCAAGCTTCCCAATGAACCGGATTGTCTTTATGTTGCAACAGATAGGTACTTACTTCATTTATTAGTTTATTCATTAGTATAAAAATGTATTTGTATTTTTGAACAAATTTTAAATATGTTAGAAAGTAGAGATTTTGTAATTAGTCCATCGATTGCTTATTCACAAGAACAATTACATCAATTCTTATTGTCAGAATTGGGTGCAAATCTATTGAATAATAGTCAATATCGAATTGAAAAGATTTCATTAGATGCTAGAAACAAAAATATTAAGGCATTAGTAAAAATTGGCTTATATAGAAAAGACCATGATTTTTCACTAGAGCTTACATCTATCTTACCTAAATTAAAGAAGAGTAGTAAAAGAGTCATTGTTATTGGAAGCGGTCCTGCTGGGTTATTTGCGTCTCTTAAATTAATCGAATTAGGATATAAACCTATCATTTTAGAAAGAGGAAAGAATGTTCGTGATAGACGACGCGATATAGCAGCCATTAATAGATTTAATATAGTCGATGCTGATAGCAATTACTGTTTTGGAGAAGGTGGTGCTGGAACTTATTCTGATGGTAAATTATACACTCGTAGTAAGAAAAGGGGCGATATTCATTATGTTCTTAAAAAATTTGTAAGCTATGGTGCTGATAAAAACATTTTATACGAGGCACATCCACATATAGGCACAAATAAATTGCCCCAGATTATTTCTTCTATGCGAAATGCCATTATTGAAGCAGGAGGGGAGTTTCATTTTGAACATCGAGTAACCGATTTACTGATACGAAACAAAATAATCATTGGCTGTCAAACTAATTTAAAGGATGAATTTTTAGGTGAGGCAACCTTATTAGCTACTGGTCATTCTGCCAGGGATATATTCACGCTATTGCAATCCAAGAATATTTTTATTGAAGCCAAATCATTTGCCCTTGGTGTCAGAATAGAGCATTTACAAAGTTTTATCGACAAAAGTCAATATAAATTTAACGATCGGCCATCCTATTTGCCACCTGCTTCTTTCAGTTTAGTTTCTAAAACGATATATAAAGGTGCTGAAAGAGGTGTTTTCTCATTTTGCATGTGTCCTGGGGGATTTATAGTACCCTCTGCAACAAGTCAGAACCAAGTGGTTGTTAACGGCATGTCTCCGTCAAGACGAGATTCGAAATTTGCAAATTCAGGCATTGTTGTTAGTATTTTACCTTCAGATCTTTCATCATATTCAAAGTATGGTCCATTAGCAGGCATGCAATTCCAAGAAGAATTGGAGAATAAAGCGAATGATTTGTCTGGTGGAACGCAAAAGGCGGTGTCCCAACTAACCAGTGATTTCTTAACAGGTAGAGCAAGTAAAGAAGCATTAGATACCTCATATATTCCTGGTTTAATATCTGGGGACATTCGAGAATTTCTGCCAGACTTTATTTCAGAACCATTAGCTATGGGTCTTAAAGAGTTTAACCGAAAAATACCTGGATTTTCTAGTCATATAGGCCAATTGATTGGTTTGGAAAGTAGAACTTCTTCTCCAGTTAAAATACCAAGAGATCCTGAATCTTTAGAACATATAGAAATTAATAATTTGTATCCTTGTGGCGAAGGAGGTGGTTTTGCTGGGGGTATCATGTCTGCAGCACTAGATGGTATTAATTGTGCTATTGCCATAGCTCAAAAATTAAAGTAAATCATGCATCAAGAATTAGATTCTTTGTGGTTTTTGAATGATAAAATTTCTCAGGACTTAACGATCAAAAATAACGCTATAAAAGCGGCTGTACTAGCCATTATTTATAAAAGTGATACAGAGGAGAGTGTTATTTATTTGATTGAACGAAATACATATAATGGTCATCACAGCGGCCAAATAGCTTTACCGGGTGGTAAAATGGACCAAGGAGATGAAAATTTTATCGATACTGCTTTAAGAGAAGTGTATGAAGAAATTGGAGTTCAATTAGAATCTGATCAATTATTTCCTTTATCTCCACAATGGATAAATGTTTCAAACCATTGGGTTCAACCATTTTATACAATTGTTTACGAAAAGCCAATTTTTACTTTAAATAAAAGAGAAATAAATTGTATTTTTGAAATACCAATTTCCTTGTTTAAAGATTCCGGTTTTTTAACTTTTCATGAGTTAAAAATTTTAGAAAATAAAGTGATTTCACCTTTGTTTTTAAATGATGGTAAAGAAATTTGGGGAGCTACTGCTATCATTTTATATCAGTTGTTTCTAAGAAATAATACTAAAATAAATTTAGATTAATATATGAATGATTCATTAGAAGGTGCTTTGCAGGATCAAATAGCGGTTGCGGGGATGTATGAAAATTGGTTCTTGGAATATGCTTCTTATGTTATTTTAGAAAGGGCAGTACCCGCCATAGAAGATGGATTAAAACCAGTTCAGAGACGTATTTTACATGCGCTAAATGAAATGGATGATGGTCGATTTAATAAAGTGGCTAATGTGATTGGGCAAACTATGCAATATCATCCTCATGGGGATGCATCCATTAATGATGCAATTGTAAATTTGGGCCAAAAAGAATTACTTTTTGATTGTCAGGGCAACTGGGGAGATGTTAGAACAGGGGATAGTGCAGCAGCAGCTCGATATATCGAGGTAAGGTTATCAAAATTCGCTAATGATGTAGTTTTTAATAATCAGACAACGCATTGGCAATTGTCATATGATGGGCGTAAAAAAGAGCCCATCACTTTACCGATTAAGTTTCCGTTATTATTGGCACAAGGTGTGGAAGGAATTGCCGTTGGGCTTGCCACAAAAATTATGCCTCATAATTTCTGTGAATTATTACAAGCTTCTATTGATTTACTTTCAAATAAAAAAGTGAATTTATTCCCTGATTTTTTGACGGGAGGTATGATGGATGCAAGTTCATATAATGATGGATTACGTGGAGGAAAAATTCGAATAAGAGCGCGCATAGAGGAATTTGATAAGAAAACTTTACTTATTAAAGAAATTCCTTTTAGTACGACAACCACCTCATTAATTGATTCCATCATTAAAGCAAATGATTCAGGGAAAATTAAGATTAAAAAGGTCATTGATAATACCGCAAAGGATGTTGAAATTCAAGTCCAATTAGCTCCAGGTATATCTCCAGATGTTACCATTGACGCTTTATATGCATTCACGGATTGTGAAATATCCATTTCGCCAAATGCTTGCGTTATTATTCAAGATAAACCACATTTCGTTGGTATCGCTGAAATTTTAAGGGTAAGTACCAACCAAACCGTTGAATTATTAAGGGAAGAGTTAGAGATTAGAAAGAGTGAATTAATGGAGAAACTTCTTTTTAGTTCGCTTGAAAAAATATTCATTGAAAACCGTATTTATCGTAAAATTGAAGAGTGTGAAACATTTGAGTTGGTCATTTCTACAGTAGATGAAGGTTTGGATCCGTTTAAAAAGGATTTTTATCGAGAAATAACGGAAGAAGATATTTTAAGATTGCTAGAAATTCGAATTAAAAGAATTTCGAAATTTGACAGTTTCAAGGCGGATGAGTCTATGCGTCGATTAGAAGACGAACTTAAAGAGGTGGAGGAAAATCTGGCTAATTTAATTAGGTATGCGATAGATTATTTTAAAAATTTATTGCAGAAATACGGTAAGGGCAAAGAGCGTAAAACGGAAATAACCAATTTCAATACGATATCGGCTACTGTAGTGGCAGCTGCGAATCAAAAATTATACGTTAATAAATTAGATGGTTTTATCGGATATAGTCTTAAAAAAGATGAATATGTGATGGACTGCTCGGATATAGATGATATCATTGTTATTCGTTTAGATGGAACATGTATCGTCACGAAAGTCCAAGAAAAAGTATTTGTTGGCAAGGATATCCTTTATTGCTGTGTATTTAAGAAAAATGATGATCGCAAAGTTTTTAATATTTGTTATGCCGATGGCAAAACAGGAATAACCTATGTTAAGCGATTTAAAGTAACATCAATTACCCGTGACCGAGAATATAAATTAGTGGGCAATCATGCTAAATCTAAGATTACCTATTTTTCTGCAAATGAAAATGGAGAAGCGGAGATTATACAAATTAGTTTAACAGCAAATTGCTCAGCCAAAATAAAGCAGTT
>CANIYB010000041.1 GCA_947471105.1 Cytophagaceae bacterium | reverse complement strand
TTGAATGAAATGTTTACGATGCCAAGTCAAGTCAATATGGTTAAATTGAGGGGTGGGGTGGCTCAAGTAGGTAATGATGCAAACCCGTATCAGTTGTTAGGTACATTAGGAAATGCGGGAACCTGGGATGGAATACCTCGACTAGGAACTCCTGGAACCTTACTAATACCTGATTTAAAACCTGAAATTGTTACTTCGTATGAAACAGGTTTGGATGTAACGATGTACAATAACAGACTTCGTTTTTCAGGAACTTACTACCAAGTAGAAAACAGAAACCAAATATTAAGTACGAAACTTCCTCCGTCTACAGGTTATTCATTAAAAAATGTAAATGCAGGATTATTAGTTAGTAAAGGGGTTGAGTTTACGTTAGGAATGACTCCTGTTAAATCGGCTAATTGGAATTGGGATGTGAATTTAAACTGGACACGTAATCGCACATCGATTATGGAATTATCTGATGATCTCCCTTATTATACTTTATGGCAGGATGCCAAAGGTGGTGCTTGGACCTACGTGGGTGAGGAAATTGGGGATATATATGATGCTCAAATAGTTACGGTTAAAGATGCATCTTCTCCCTATTTTGGATATCCAATTTTAGATAAAACAGGGAAGTGGCAGTCCATAGATGCCATCAATACCAGAAATAAAATAGGGAATTTCAATCCTGATTTTATCATGGGAATGCAAACATCCATCTCATATAAGGGCTTAAGTCTGAATATGTCCTTTGACTGGAGAAGTGGAGGCCAATTCGTTTCTCAAACCTACCGGTATGGTGAGGAAAATGGACGCTCTCAGTTATTTTTAGATAAATTGATTAATCCTAATGGATTGACAGGGGATGCGTTGAAGAATTATCTAGTTGCTAACCAAGAAGATTTGATTAAAATTCATGGCAACTATTTTCCTTTAGTAGGTGGCCCGACTCCAGCGTACGGCCCTTATGGATTTAAATATGGCCCTTACAATTTCCCTCATGGGGGTGTGTTTATACCGGGTGTTATCGCAAAAGGGTATGATGCTCAAGGAAATCCAACAGGCTACATTGAAAATTTAGGGGGTACAGGAACAACTACTTTGCCATTTGCAGGGAGTACTGCTTGGTCATTCACTCGTGCATTTTTATATGATGCGGATTATTTGAAGTTGAGAGAAATTTCGATTGGAATCGATTTACCTCAAACTTGGATGAAGAAAATAGGTGTTCAAAGTGCTAATTTCTCAGTTTATAGCCGTAACATTATTTTATGGACTAAAGCCAAAATCAATATTGATCCTGAAATGGCCTTTCAGCAAGAGGCAGGAATACAAGGTGGAGGTTCCCAATTTAAGCAGGGGATTGAGCGATATAATGTGACCCCTTGGGTTATTCCAGTAGGTTTCAAATTAGCTTTAACTTTTTAAGTAATTAATCAGATCGTAATATGAAAAATAGATCAATAAAAATATTCGCATTAGGAATTCTGTTAGCTTCGGCACTTTTTTCCTGTAAAGATTTAACGGTTTTGAATCAAAACCCTAATGGGATTAATCCACTCACGGCTAATCCTAATCTAGTTATGTCAACGGTATTGACTGAAACTGGAAAATCATTTGTTAATCTAGGTTATCAAGATATGGCAGGTGTGATGCAGCATACCCAAAAAGATGGCTGGTCAGGATCCCACAACTCCTATGAATGGGGTGGAAGTCAAAGTTGGGCTTCCTATTATGACATTTTACGCAATAATCAATACGTATACGACCGCTCTGTTTCTTTAAATTGGGAAATGCACCAAGGAATTTCTTTGGTCATAAAGTCAATGATGTTTGGATTAATCACAGATCTTTGGGGCGATGCACCTTACAGTGCTGCGTTAAAAGGTGCAGATGGGGGTACCGCAAACACTTTTCCCGTATACGATTCTCAAGAAGCCATTTATACGGGAATTTTGGCAGATTTAGAAAAAGCCAATACACTTTTATCAAAAAATGCCGTTGAGTATACAAGTACACCTGGTACCGCAGATGTGTATTATCAGGGAAATCCTACCAAGTGGAGAAAGTTAGCTAATTCCTTAATGTTGCGTTTTTATATGCGTATTTCGACCAAGAAACCTGATGTGGCTAAAGCAGGTATTGAAAAAATAATGGCAAATGCTGTCCAATATCCAATCATAACTGCGATTGCAGATGACGCTGCGATGCCATTTGCTGGAAATAGCAACGATGATTCTTGGCCTGCTAATGCTGTATACGATGCAAGTGCATCTAATTATCGTCGCTTGAAAATGGCAGCTACCTTTGTTAATAAATTACTAGATCTTAAAGATCCTAGAATTGCGGTTTGGGCGAATAAAGTTCAAATCCCATTGATCGTGGATGCAAATTTACCGAAAGGGACAGATAAAATTGAAAATGGAAAACGTTATTTATCACCGGACAAAGTAGCGGGAAAGGACGTAAATACGAATCCTGATTATGTGGGCTTGCCTACAGGTTTGATCGGGGGGGCATCTTACAATTTAAGTCCCACTGCTGAGCAGGCTGCAAATAATCCGCACGTTTCTTGGCTAAACGACATTTATAAACAAGCCAAAGGGCCCTTATTGAAATCTCGGATGATGTCCGCTGCCGAAGTTAGATTTATTTTAGCAGAAGCCGCATTAAAAGGTTGGTCAGTAACTGGTGACGCTAAAACGCATTACGATGCCGGCATAAAAGCTTCTATGGATACTTGGGGAACAACTGCCGCTTATGCTTCATATATGACTCAAAAAGGCGTTGCTTACGATGGAACGCTTAAGCAAATCATAGAGCAAAAATGGATTTCTAGTTGGACCGCCGCGCAAGAAGCTTGGTTTGACTATCGCAGAACTGGATTTCCGGAATTAACTGTTGGCCCTGCCTCTATCCGTAAAGTATTGCCAGTTCGTTTCTATTACATGTTAGACGAGCGTAATTTGAATAAGACAAATACGGAAGCGGCCATGTCAAAATTAGAATCTACCATACATACCGAGGCTGATGGTAAAAATAGTGCTTGGTCTAAACCTTGGCTTTTGCAAGGCGGATCTAAACCTTGGTAAATATTACATTTTAACTAACCTATTTCTCTATGAAAAATATTAATCGTTGCTTTTCTTTATTTTTTTTATTTGTCACTTTTACGTCGTTTGCTCAAAGCAAATTAACGCCAGAAAAGGCCTTAAAAAGTTATATTACTAATGGGGATGCTACCTATTCTTGGGTAATTAAGGATTCCACCAAGCTAGGTAGCTCCATGGCGTACCAATTGGTTTTAACGTCTCAAAAATGGCATAATATTACCTGGCGTCACCAATTGACCATTGTCGTTCCTGCGACCATCAAATATGACGGGGCCATGTTATTTATTACGGGTGGTTCTAATAAAAACGAACAACCGAATTGGAGTACGGAGGATAAAATGTGGCCTATTTTAGCGGCTATCGCTTCAAAAAATAAGGCCATTGTCGCTTTAATCAAGCAGGTGCCGAACCAACCGCTTTTTGATGGGAAAACGGAAGATGAGTTGATTTCCTATACGCTACATCAGTTTAAACAAGATAAAGATTATTCTTGGCCTTTGTTATTTCCTATGGTCAAAACAGCTGTTCGATCCATGGATGCGATCCAAGAGTTTTCAAGCCAAAAGGTGCATCACACGATTAATAATTTTGTTGTTTCAGGTGCCTCAAAAAGGGGTTGGACTACTTGGTTGTCTAACGCCATCGATGACAAACGTGTGAAGGCGATCGGCCCTATGGTGATTGATATGTTGAACATGCCGAAAACATTAAGTTATCAGTTGGAGACCTATGGCGAATACAGCATTCAAATCGAGGATTATGTCAAATTAGGCATTCCTCAAGGTTCAGATACCCCGGATGGAAAGGCCATTACAACGATGGTGGATCCCTATTCGTATCGGGATAAAATGACGGTTCCTAAAATTATATTTATTGGGACCAATGATGAATATTGGACAGCAGATGCCATCAAGCATTATTACGACAAAATTCCTGGAAAGAATCTAATCCATTATGTTCCAAATGCGGGTCATGATTTGGGTGGTGGAAAGCAAGCGCTTGAAGCATTGAGCGCCTTTTTTGCGTTGACTTTACAAGACAAAGAATACCCTGTGTGTACCTGGAATGTGGTGAAAGGAAAAGAAGGTTTTGAATTGACCGTGAATGCCGCTCCGGGCGATTTACAGGACGCTGCTATTTGGGGTACCACTTCAGCAGATCGCGATTTCCGCAATAATTTATGGTTGACCCGCCGAGTGAAACCCGAGGGTTCCGTTGTTAAATATACCATTCCGTATACCAAGAAAGGTTTCCAAGCCTTCTATATGGACTTGAAATATAAAGATCCTAACGGTGGAAGCTATACGGTAAGCACCCGCGTGTTTACTACGAATACCAAAGAGGTTCTTTAGTTAGAGATAAAATCAGGTAATAGGTAAAATACCTATTACCTGATTTTACTTTATTTCATGCAGTTTGAACAGAAACTCTGAGAAGTTGACGAGTGTGTGCACCAGCGCCGCATAGAAAACATTTTTCGTTTTCAGATAGGTATAGCCATAAGCCCAACCGGCGACCGCGGCTAAGCCAACAAAAATAATCGAACCTTTATGGTAATGAGCTAATCCAAAACTCATGGCAATAATGGCTAGGGCTGTATAAGTTCCCATGACTTGAAATTGCTTCTTTTCTAAAAAATAGGCTGGAACAAATAGGCCAATAGCTATTGCCAAAGGGAACCATATTAAATTCAACTCAAGCGCATATCCGGCCAAAGCCGATAAAACTAATAAAATAATAAAACCGTTGCGCCAATATATCTTCCAATTGCCTGATTTTTCTATTTGTTTGGCCAACATATTTTGCAACAATCCCCTAAAAAACACTTCCTCAAATAAGGCCGTTCCTATAAATATGCGCAATAATTCTTGTAAGGATTTCATGAATCCATCCTGCCTGATTTCAAGAAATGGGTCTGGATTAACAAATCCCTGAAAGAAAGCAATCATCATCACAAAGGATACAAACGAAAGCCATGAAAGGACCGCTACGCCTAAAAATTTTAATTTAAAAATGGGATAAAACCCGACATCCTTTAGCTTTCTAATGTGGCCAAAAACATAGACCATCATCAGGATCCAGGAGATCTTAAAAATAGAACCAAAACCATTTCCCTTCACCGGAAAGGTCGTATCACCAGGGGAATCAATAAGCGTTAATGGAATTAAAAAAACGAGTAAAACAAGGTAATCTACTCGGCCAATATCCGTCTTGGGGAAAGCTCGATAATATAAAATGGGAAATAAAATTAAAAATGGCAACAAAGCGGCTGACCCAGAAAAGGGTGATTCTCCATGAGCAATCAAATAATAGTAAATGACGAAAAGAATAACAAATGGAAATATAAGTACTTGGTTCCCTGAAAGTAATTTAGCATGATCAACCTCATCTATAATCTCCGGTTTTCCCATATTGAAAATCAAAAAGTAGATGATCATGAAAGCAGGAATCGTTATCAGCCATTCTTTAGCAGGCAAAGGGGCATTAAAATAGATAAATAGGAGTATGTATCCTAGGGTTAAAATGGATCCATTCATCCAATTTTTTGATATTTTTTCCATGCGATAGGTTTATTATTCTTTTAGTAAA
This sequence comes from Cytophagaceae bacterium, assembly GCA_947471105.1. Classification (GTDB taxonomy): domain Bacteria; phylum Bacteroidota; class Bacteroidia; order Cytophagales; family Spirosomataceae; genus Aquirufa. Next base: position 6,453 of record CANIYB010000041.1, on the reverse strand, counting down.
TCAAATATAATATGGGTAAAAAAGCTAGAATTAGTTATAAAAAATACTAATTTAGTTTATAACTAAACCATAATTAACTATGCAAGCTAATTTTTTATCAGTGGTTTTATTACCACTGGCCCTTGCCGTCATCATGATGGGCTTGGGATTATCTTTAAAAATTGACGATTTCAAAAGAGTCTTAGTTTTCCCTAAAGCAGTATTGATCGGTCTTTTATGTCAAATGATTCTTTTGCCTATCATTTGTTATTTCATCGCTTCTGGTTTTGGCCTTTCTCCTGAATTAGCGGTAGGTCTCATGCTACTTTCGGCTTCACCTGGGGGGCCAACGGCCAATCTGTATTCCCATATTGCGAAAGGGGATGTGGCTCTAAATGTTACATTGACAGCAATTAATAGCTTGATTTCAGTGTTCTCCATTACCTTCATCGTTAATTTTGCGATGGCTAGTTTCATGCAATCCGACCAAGCCATTCCCTTACAATTTAAGAAAGTAGTCGAAGTTTGTTTAGTCGTTTTAGGACCAGTTTCCATCGGAATGATGATTCGTGCTTATGCCAGTAACTTTGCTGAAAAATTAAGCAAGCCAGTTAAAATAGCCTCTGCTTCTTTTTTAGCATTGGTGATTATATTGACTATTTACAAAGAAAAATCACACATTATTCAAGATTTCCAGGTAGTTGGTTTTCCCACACTCTTATTGAATGTGCTGAGTATGTCGATTGGCTATTACGTTCCCCGCTTGTTTAATTTGGCTAAAAGTCAGGCCATCGCCATCGGCATGGAAATCGGTATTCACAATGGTACTTTGGCGATATTTATTGCCTTAAGTGTGATTGGAAACAGTGCCATGAGTATACCCGCTGTAATCTATAGTTTGATTATGTTTTTTACGGCAGCTATTTTTGGGTATTTGGTGAATATGAAAAACCAAAATTAACGGATTGCCTAAAGCAGCCATTTATCTCGTTTATAAATAAAAAGACCGAAGATTATTTCTTCGGTCTTTTCAATTAAACTCTTAAGAAGATATTTTTCTTATATAAAACATACAGGAATGTCCATTTGATACCGGTGTAGCAAATGGCTAAGGCGACGGCATTAAACGGATCTCCGATCAACTGACCTAACCAATGAAACATTCCATCCGTCGCATATTCCCAGTCAATGATCATGCCAGACAAATAAATTAAAATGGAATTCATTCCAATGATGCGGAAGAAAAAGGCCCATTTTTGATATCCTTTCACGTCAATGATGTAATAAAAGATCGAAAGTAGGACTAAGCTTATTCCGCCCACGAGCATCACAAATGAACTTGACCAAAGGTTTTTATTAATAGGGAAATCAAGATTCCAAACTAAAGCGATCGCAATAAAAATCACCCCCAGGATAGCCATTTTTTTTGTTTTGGCTGTTCCATCACTCGGATCATTTTTAAGGAAATTTCCAGTGAGGATTCCCAGTAAGCCAGTAGAGATAGCTGGTATAGTAGAAAAAAGACCTTCTGGATCGTGAATCCCTCTATGTAATCTTCCTGGCATCCAAGTACGATCTAAATAGGAAGCGAAATTACCCGCTTCGGTTAAATCACCCGCCATAAAACCAGGCGCGGCATTAAACTTAAGCGCTAAATAATAGCTGATAATGATTCCGGCAAACCAAATGAATTGAGTGATTTGTTTTTGAGTGTACAAAAATATGATGTTAGCAAACATATAGCCTAGACCGATACGCCCCAGTACACTTCCAAAACGAATTTCTTCCAGCGGTTTAAATTCTAAGCCATTGTTGTAAATAATTCCAAGAATAACCAAGATTAAACCCCTCTTGATTACTTTTTGTAATAATTGTTCTCTGGATTTTCCTTTTTCCAGCTCTTTGCCTAACGAATAAGGAGTGGCCACACCTGCCATAAATAAAAATAGTGGAAAGATTAGGTCATTAAATGTAAACCCATTCCACTCGGGATGTTCTAATTGGTTCGAAATGAAGCCCCAAAAAGGCGATCCGGTCGCTTTATATAAAAATTTAAATATTTCTTCTGCGCCCATGATCCAAAGCATATCAAACCCGCGAAGTGCATCTAAGGATTGAAGGCGTTGAGCGATGGGAGAACTTTCCAGGGAAGAGCTTGTTGTTTTCATAGGTTTTGATTAACCCCTAAATATATAAATAAATTAGCTTTTCCACTCAATAGTATGATTAAATGCTATAAAGTAATTTTCTTAGTTGGATCGATACGCAGCCATAAAAATCCGCCTAGGATGACGATGCAGCCGATGATTCTGACGGGGATATCCCAACTTCCTGTGGCCGCAAGGATGTAGCCAAAAGCGATGGACATGATGGTGGAGCCCAATTGGCCTGCCATCCCCATAGCTCCTGCCACTGCGCCAGCATTTTGTCCACCTATATCAGATGAGGTAGCCCAAGAAACAGGTAAGGTAAAATCTTTAAAAGCTAAGCCAAAGGCTAAAACGACAATCGATGTGGTTGTATCCGGAATGAATGTGGCCGTCAACATACACAAGCCAGACATGACTAAGCCAAACATGCCCACCGCTCTACGTCCCCATTTTAGACCTCGTTTTTTAGTGATATAATCGGACGAAAATCCGCCGATAAAACATCCGACTGTGCCTAAAATAAATGGAAGCGAGGCTAAAAATGCAATTTTAGTATCGTCGATTCCACGGCCATTTTTCAGGTATTTGGGCATCCACGAAAGATAAAAATAGGCGCCATACAGTAAGCAATGGTACATGCCCATGAGTGACCAAATATTGGGATCTTTTAAGATTTTCAACACAATGGAAAAACTATCGCCTCCCGATTTCAACTCACGTCCTTGTTCAATGTGCGCTATTTCTTTTTCGGAAATATTAGGCATATCACGGGGTTCATCTTTAAACCAAAGTCCCCAAAAGGCTGCCCAGATAATTCCTAATACTCCGAAAGCGTAAAACACATAGCGCCAACCAAACGTATGCATGATGAAGAGGGATAGGAAGGGGGCTAAAGCAGCCCCGATTCGACTCGCGATCCAAATAAAGGATTGTGCACGACCTGTTTCTGATTTTGGGAACCAACGAGAAATTACAATCGTGGCATTTGGATAAGCTCCTGCTTCTCCGATTCCAAATAGAAATCGGATGATAAATAACATGGTAAAGGTGCTTGAAAAACCTGTCAATATGGTGAATACAGACCAGGAAAGTACAATTCTTAAAAGGATGGATTTTGGCCCTTTTCGATCTCCCCATAATCCCACCGGTATTTCAAATAAGCCATAGGCAAAGGCAAATGACCCTAAAATCCAACCAAATTCTTTTTCTGATAAATTGAGTTCTTGCGTAATGGCAGAACCCGTGATGGAAATAGATGTTCGATCTAAATAGGTGATGATGGAAAATAGTGCCATGACGAATAGCACCCAATATCTTTTATTCATGTAAATTGGCTTATCGGATTATTAATTTATTTTTCTTCGTCAGCTTTACTAACTTTTCAAAAGTTAGTAAAGCTGACGAAGGTACAGAAAAATAGATAATTATATTGCCATTATTGACTAGCTTAATGATCATTTAACTGATGTTCAAGGGTATCATGATTTGTCCTTGGTAAAAACGGTTTTAGGAGAGATCTAATTAGGTGTCCAATAGTTAAATAAAAATATTTTAATTTTATTTAGGGTTATTTCAATGTTGTACGACTATAGCTTACAAACAAAAATTAATTACTCCCAAATGAATTTCAAAGGGCTTGAAGATCAACTTTTGGTTTTAGGTTTAAATCAGGGGCATCCCGCGGCCTTTGAAGAAATTTATTCAAGATACTGGTTTAAAATTTACAGAATTGCTTTTAATCAAACTGGAAATAAGGAAGAGGCTGAGGAGCTTGTACAAGATGTTTTTTTGAGTATTTGGAATAGAAGAGAGACAATTGTTATTAATAATTTGGATTTGTATTTAGTTATTTCCATCAAAAATAAAGTATACGATTTAATACGCTCTAAAATCAATTTCCGCAAATATCAAGAGCATATTATTTTAAAGGAAATAGATTTTCATTTTAATACAGATGAAATTGTCAATTATACCGAACTGACTGATGCCGTTGAAAAAGTACTTTCACTATTGCCTGAAAAAAGCGTTCATATATTCAAAAAAAGTCGGTTCGAAAATATGAATACAAAGGAAATTGCGGTTCAAATGAAATTGAGTGAAAAGGCTGTAGAATACCATATAACCAAATCCCTAAAGTTTCTAAAAGAAAATTTAAAAGATTATTCACGTTTAAATTAGGTCAATTTTTATGACAAAGCAGGAATTTAATTTACTGTCGAATAAATACCTCCAAGGCTTATGCTCTGTGGAGGAAGAATTGTTGTTAATGCGCTGGAATGAAAAAATTGACCAGGAAAATAATTTAAAAATATCCAATAAGGAAAAGGATGAAATTAGGAGCAGAATTTGGAAAAATATTCATTCAAAAATCCCTAATAAACATTTTTCAAAAATCACTAAAATTGGCATAAGTGTTGTGACAAGTTTAGCTGCGTGTTTATTACTTGTATTTTTATTAAATGTGCGAACAACGGAAATTTCAGATTCTAAGTCAGTTAATACATCTGGAATGGAGATGAAAAACATGACGCTAGTGGATCAAAAAGTCTTATTAAAGGATGGTTCCTTAGTCATTTTAAAGCCTCAAAGTAGCCTCATTTATGGGAAAGATTTTAACATCAAAAAAAGAGAAGTGTTTTTAATTGGCCAAGCATTTTTTAAAGTTAAACGAAATGTTACCAAGCCATTTGTCGTGCATTCAGGGGATTTGAATACCGAAGTATTAGGAACCAGTTTTTGGGTAAAATCAAACGCAAGAAATAATCAAATAGAAGTTTCAGTCACAAGCGGTAAAGTCTCCGTATATTCTAATAAAGTAAGTGATAACAATAATTTAAATGGGGTTATTTTGACCAGAAATCAAAAGGTTGTCTTTGATATAGTATCCAAGACTATTAATCCCACCATAGTGGATAATCCGTTGCCAATTCTGACTCCAGATTTTTCAAAAGACCAACTTATTTTCCAAGCAACTCCACTTCAATCTGTATTGTCAACGATGTCAAAACACTATGGGGTAGAAATAATTTTAACTAATCCTAAATCGAATGATTGTCAAATCACTGCTGATTTAAATGGGCTGTCATTATTTACGCAATTGGATTTAATATGTAAATCGGTAGGAGCTATTTATGAAAAAAGAGGAACTGTCATTTTTATTACAGGAGATGGATGTAATTAAATAAACAGAAAGGAGAAGCTCTCCTTTCTGCCCAATAAAATAACCCGTAACAAACGCCAATCTGAGGCGGGTTAAATGTTTCAAAATGTTAATTTAAAAACTTGTAAATCTATGAAAAAACACCGATTGAACACCCAAAATTTGTGGTTATTTATGAAAATTACCTTTAGTCAAATTTGCCTCGTTTTATTGTGCACTACCTTAGCCGTGGCACATGAATCACAGGCCCAAGAAGTTTTAAACCGCTCTGTAACCATTGTAGGTCAGAACATTAATTTTAAATCGGTTTTAGCTCAAATTGAAAAGCAAGCAGAGGTCAAGTTTGTGTATAGTACCCGGGTTCAGATTAATCAAAAAATGAACTTGAATTTACAGAAAGCCAAACTTTCGACCGTATTAAATGAAATTCTAAATCCCAATTCAATCTCTTATGAGGTTATTGAGAATAGAATTTTATTAACGAAATCTAAGATTGAGCTTTTGAATTCTAACTCTCAATTGATTAAGCAAGAATCGGAATCATTCATTATAGATACCAAAACGGTCAAAGGAAAAATTACGGACGAAAGTGGGAGCCCGATTCCTGGTGTGAATATTCTCATCAAGGGAACGAATAAAGGAGTTAGTAGTAATATTGACGGTACCTATACATTGAGTGTTTCAGATGATAAAGCAATTTTGTCATTTAGTTTTGTAGGTTTTATCACTCAAGAAGTTTTAGTTGGAAACAGATCCATGATTAACATCAACCTAATTTCTGAAAATAAAGCGTTAAGTGAAGTTGTCGTTGTAGGATATGGTACGGCAAGAGCTAAAGATCTAACGGGCGCAGTGGCGACGATCAATCAAAATACGATTAAAGACTTACCTGTTTCTACGGTAGATCAAAAAATGATAGGTCAGGTTGCTGGTATGCAAATTCAGCAATTATCTGGACAGCCAGGTGCTGGAACCTCAGTAAGAATAAGAGGTAGTGGATCTTTAGGGGCAGGTAACGAACCCTTATATGTAATAGACGGAATGCCTTATTCTGCTGGATTAAATCAGGACTTTAATCCACTATTATTGATCAATCCCAATGATATCGAATCGATCTCGGTGTTGAAAGATGCATCTTCTACGGCAATTTATGGTTCTAGAGGT
>CANIYB010000040.1 GCA_947471105.1 Cytophagaceae bacterium | reverse complement strand
GCTATGATGACAGAAATCAAAATGTTAGCTGGAAATACCAACTCGGCTTTTTTCCCAATTTTGTTTATAAAATACAATTCTAATAATTCCTCACGCAAAACCTCACGCAGAACCTCACGCAACGACAGTCTACAAATAAAAAACCACTTACAATCAAATGTAAGTGGTTCATTTACAACACTTTCTAGTGTAGCGAGACCGGGATTTGAACCCGGGACCTCAGGGTTATGAAGATTTTTCAATAAAATGAAGGCGTTGATTTGTAGTTAGTTATGTTTTCACAAAACGGAAAACGACCGATTTCAGTCGATTTCAGGGGGTGTCTTCCTCACGCAGTAAATTATTTAAATTTCAAGTCAAATAAGTATACTTAATTTAAAAAAATAAGCCCCATTTCTGGGGCTTAAATGCGAAAAAAACCAACGATTGTAATTACCAAATAGTTTGCAAAGGAGTATAAATAAAATTTTTAACTACTAATTTTTCAGAAGTCTTAACATTTATTTTAGAGAATTTTTCATTTGGGAAAAGAACGCTTGTAAGAACAGATAAGCCGTTATCTGCAAATACTTCTATGGAAGCTAGATCAAGATAAATTGATAAGGAAATTTCACTTGATGAAGACAATCTTGGAGCGTAATTAATGCTGGCAAAGTTTTTCTGAAAATCAGTTTTCCCAGCATTTCTTCTATCAAGAAAGAACTGATTTTTATCTTTACTATAACCAACTACTACTTTTTCATTTAAAGTATTCACTAATTCAATGGAGAAGTCACTTTTATTGGAAAGCACTAAGTTAAACTTACTAGGTACTTCCATATTTCCAATTTTATCTGTTAAATCAGATGAACCATTAATTGTTAAATTATTAATAACAATTGATTTTTTCTCCATTTTTTTAAGCTCTGGAACTGGTGTACTAGTAATATAATATTCTTCATTTATCTTTTTTAAACCTAATTCTCTTGGTATAGTAAATGCATTTCTGAATTTTTCAGTGGGCACAATATTTGCATATTGCCAATTACTCATCCATCCAATAAATACTTTTCTTTTGTCAGTATTAGACCATGTAACACCCGCATATTCATCAGGTCCATAATCTATCCATTTTGTTTGTTTGTAATCACATTTGAATTCTTTACCATTAAAATCGCCCACAAAATATTGAGTAGCTGATCCGCCATTTGGACCACCAGGGTTTATATTAACAATTAAAACCCAAAATGTTTTTCCTTCGTATTCTAATGGAAATAAATCAGGACATTCCCAGACACCATCATGAGATCCAACTGTTTTACCAAAATCACTTAATTTTTCCCAATTTTTTAAATCAGTAGAAGCATAAAAACTAATTTGATTCTGTGCTGCAATTGATACAACCCACTTTTTAGAGGGTTCATGCCAAATTATCTTTGGATCTCTGAAATCTCTAACGCCAGGGTTTTTTAAAACTGGATTTGACTGATATTTTATCCACGTTTCGCCTTCATCCAAACTATAAGCAATGCTTTGGCTTTCAACATCAATTACGCCCGCTTTTTCTTTTTTCATGTCATGGCTAGTATACATTGCCACAAGAGGTATAATACCATTTTTACCTAGGCCGCTTGAATTATTCTTATCAACCACTGCACTTCCAGAAAATATTAATCCTAGACTATCAGGATAGATGGCGATTGGTTTTCTTTCCCAATGCACTAGGTCATTACTTTCTGCATGACCCCAGCTAATATCACTCCATACGCTTGAAGTTGTACTATGTTGAAAGAACAAATGATATTTTCCTTTATAATAGACCATGCCATTGGGATCATTCACCCAGTTTTTTTCCGGAGTAAAATGAATTTGGGGTCTATACTTTTCATCTATTTTATTCAGTTTAGTTTGTGCGTTTACCGAGCTTATAAACAAAAAGAAAGTAAATGCTAAATAATAAAAAGTAGCTTTTTTCATAGAAAAATGTATTTTTAAAAAGGAGGGCGAAAACCGCCCTCCTTAAAGAGAGAATTTTAAATAGTTAATAACGAATATATAAAAATACAGCTTCTAGTATCCTGGATTTTGTTTGTATAAACCATTTGTAAACGTAATTTCAGATTGAGGTATGGGCAAATATTCATCTCTACCAGCTGTAAATTTTGCAGTAGCTAAAAATGTTCTTCTTCCTTTTTCAACTGAAATATAATTGTTCAAAGTAGATTCTGCAATACCCCATCTTACTAAATCAAAGAAACGCTCACCTTCTGTAGCAAACTCTAATCTTCTTTCCCATTGCAAAGCTACACGTGCATAATCTTGCGTCCAACCTGCATTTGAATACTCTTTAGTATTATAGTTGGATGCAAATGTGCCATCTACTTTCTTTAATCTACCAGTACTTGCTGCTGCTCTTGATCTAATTTGGTTTATAATTGGCAATGCTTTTTCAGGCTGACCTAATTCAATATAGGCTTCAGCTTGCATTAATAAAACGTCATCAAATCTTATAATATCATAATTTTTTGCTGTTCCCATAAATGGCCCTAATTTAAAGTAAGATCCACTTGTTGCTAATTGTTGATTACGCATTGTATGAAAATTACCATAAACTCCTGGATCACGAACCCAGCTATTACTAAATGGTCTAGTGTTATCATACTTATAAGGATGACCATCAATTCCTACAGTATGATCAATACGAACGTCAACAGTAGCAGTTTTTAAATCTGCAATATTGTTGTTAAAAGTTGTAAAGTTTGGTAAACCACTAGCACTTGTCGTAAAAGCATTCACTAGATTTTGACTAGGTGCATGAAAACCACAACATCCATATTGAGGTGCGCCATGAGGATAATTTAATCCATCCTCAAAGCTTAACCTGCCAGATGTTGTTCCATCATTAATAGTAAATTGAATTGCGAACACAGATTCTGGGCCATTTTCTGTTTCTGGTAAAAAATTGTCTGCAATATCTTTACTTAATGAATATTTACCCGAAGAAATAACAGATTGGGTTAAATCAACCACTTGTTGTAATCTAGTTTTGTTGATATTAACTACCTTATGTTTATCATCTTGTTCATATGCTTGAAACAATCTTAGTTTTGCTAAGTAAGCTTGTGCTGCATATTTATTTGCACGTCCTAAATCAGATTGAGATGTTGGTAAATTATCAATTGCGTATTGAAAATCAGTAGCAATTTTATTCCAAGCATCTTCATTTTTTAAATCATTAGATACTTTTAAGATTTGCTCGTCTGAGGTTGTTTCATCAAAAATTGGTATATTTTTATATAACAATTTCATAGTCATATAACTATGGGCTCTTAAAAATTTCAACTCAGCCAATCGTACTTTTTTATTCGGAAATTCAGCATCAGTTAATGAATTAACGGCACGTAAAGCAACATTTACTCTCGAAATTGATTTAAATAAATTTGTCCAAGTTCTAGAAACGAACGCGCCCATTGAAGGAGTTACTAGATTGTAATGCTCCATTGCATCAATTTCGCCAACATCCCCTGTACCTCCACCACCTTTATAGGCGTCGTCAGAACGAACACTTCCATATACCCAATTACTATAAATGGGTCCAATCATATCCCCGTTACCAATTGCTGAATATGCTGAAGTTATAAGTCCCTCAATTGCAGTTGGTGATTTTAAATCTGAAGATGATAATACACCTTTAGGTGTATAATCTAGTACTTTTGAACATGAACTAAATATTAATAGTCCAGAGGTTATAAAAGCAGTTAATATTCTATTTTTCATTTTGATTTGATTTTTTATTCTTTAAAATGATGCATTGATTCCTATTGTAAAAGTCTTTGGAATAGGCACAGGATCTAGATCTATTCTTTCTGGATCAGGACTTAAATAATTTTTACTCTTTACCCAGAATAAATTTTCGGCCATTGCAAAAATGTGTAATCTTGAAAATACTGTCTTTGGAGAAATAGTATACCCAATTTGTACATTTCTTAATTTGAAATAAGAAGTATTTACCATGAAATAGTCTGAAGTTCTTCCTTCATTATTATTATCTTTTAATGTTAATGCAGGCACTCTTGAACTTGAATTCTGTGCAGTCCATGCATTTAAAACGCCTGGCCCAACATTCTCTCTGCTCTTCATTAAATTATTGAATAACGTATATACATCAAATCCAGTTCTTCCGCCAACTCCAGAACCAAATATTGATAAATCAAATTTCTTATAATTCAAATCAATTCTCATGCCATACTCCAAAGAAGGAAGTGTGGTGCCTATCCAAGTTCTATCTAAGTCATTAATAACACCATCTGAATTAATATCAACATATCTAATACGACCTGGTCCAGCACCTATTTGTTTAGGAGCAGCATCAACATCGGATTGTGACTGGAAAAGACCGTTTGTCTTATATCCGAAAATGTCAAATTGAGAATGACCAATGATTGTGCTGACTAAATTTCCAGCATAAGCAGGTCGAACATTTTCTGGCAATTCTGTAATTTGGTCTCTAAAATGAGCGAAATTTAAAGTTACGTTGTAATTAAAATCTCCTCTCTTTTGTGCATTATAGCCAATTATAAATTCCCAGCCTTTATTTGATTTAGAGGCGCCATTTACAGCTTTTGATTGCCCTTCACCTAATGCAGATGCCACAGGAGGGGTGATTAAAATTCCTGAAGTTTTTCTGGTAAAGTAATCGAATGAACCTGAAATCTTATTATTTAAAATTCCAAAGTCAACCCCAGTGTTTATTTCGTCAGTGGTTTCCCACTTCAATCCAGAATTAGAAGCTTGCGTTTGAACAAAACCCGAAGGTAATGTGCCTGTATTGGCACCAGATAAAGAGTATGCAGTACCAATATTCATATACTGCTCCCAGAATCCACCAACTAATTGGGCCATTGTTGTACCATATCTCGTATCGAATAACCCGAAACGCGCTAAATCACCAATTTGCTGATTTCCAACACGTCCTATACCAGCTCTTAATTTCAGCTCAGAGAAAAATGTATTATTTTTCATGAAATTTTCCTTGTCTACTCTCCAGCCTAATGAAGCTGCAGGGAAGAATCCATACTGGTTGTCAGTACCAAATCTAGAAGAGCCATCTCTACGCACAGTTAATGCTAATAAGTATTTATCTGAATAACTGTAATCAACTCTAGCGAATTGAGAAAACAATCTATTTCCAGTAGAACCTCCTGTTACTGTGGTATTTCCAGTACCAGCACTCAAGGTAAAATAGTCTTCCGTTTGAAGAGCATATCCTTCCTTCTTTGTTGATTGAAAATCTAAATTTGTTTTAATTAATTCAGTACCAACTAAGAATTTAAATTTATGCTCATCTCTAAAGCTATAATTATATCTTAAAGTATTTGAGAAAGTAGTACTTAGATAATGATTTTGATCATAAAATAAACTGTTAGTAGTTCTATTCAATGCACCTTCAGAGAAAGTGGGTGTTATTATTTTATTTAAGAAGTTAGAGTTATCAGCACCAAAATTTGATTTAAAAAATAAATTTTTGATTGGTTGAATTTCAAGATAAACATTTCCAAATGTGTTTAATCTATTTGCATTATTCCATTTAGCTAAATCCTGCATATGTAAAGGGTTATTTCTATCAGAATAACCAGCTCCTAATTCACCTGCATATGTTTTTCCATCTGCTTGGTAAACAGGAATTGTTGGTGCTAAGGTAACTGCCAAAAACGTTGTTGATGCACCACCTAAATCTCTTGCAGTTAAAGTTTCATCAGAATTAGCCATACGTAAATTAACTCCAAAAATTGCCTTATCATTAAATGAACGTGTAACAGCACTAATACTTCCGCTTAAGCGCTCATATCCTGTATATCTAAGCATACCAGTATTCTTGATATGCCCAAAATTAATCTCTAGTGAAGAATTCTTATTACCAACTGAAGCAGTTAAACTATTGTTAGTAACCATTCCTGTCTTATACATTATATCTTGCCAATTAGTATTTCCTGCTGGAGTATTTGGATCCCCACCAACATAAGGTTGTAAAGAAACTCCACCTAATACTGGTGTTGTATAATTTTTATTCCAATCAAATTTGTAGATCTCCCCATACCCTGCTGCAGGATCTTGACCATCGTTTACCGACGCTTGCCATAAAGCCTTACCTCTATCAATTGAATTTAGCATATTAAATCTCATTGATTTTTCAGATTGCATAGATGAACTATTATTGAATTGAAATTCTACCTTACCATTTGTATTACCACCATTTTTAGTAGTTACAATAATAACTCCATTAGATGCACGAGCACCATAAATAGATTCAGCTGACGCATCTTTCAAAACTTGTACATTAGCGATACTTGCTGGATTTAAATTTTGAAAAACCTCTGGCCTTGTAGTAGGTATTCCATCAATGATGTAAAGTGGATCATTGTTACCTAATGTATTTGCTCCACGAATTAATATTCTACTATTAGAACCGTTCGGTGAGCCATCTTTTTCAATATACAAACCAGCTACACGACCTTGCAAAGCTTGCATAGTATTACCAGAGGTATTATTTTTAACCGGTGCTAAATCAACAACAGCAATTGCTCCAGTTAAATCTTGTTTTCGTTGCGAGGTATATCCCACCACAACAACTTGATCAAGATCTTTACCTAAAGTAAGAAATACATCCAACTGACTTTTACCATCAATTGAAACGGTTTTGGCTTCGTAACCAACATAACTAATTACAAGCGCTTTTGTTTTTTCAGGCACTGTAATAGTAAATTTTCCTTCAACATTTGTGATACTACCAACAGATAACCCCTGAAGGTTAACGCTTGCACCAGACAAAGGTTGATTTGTTCCAGCCTCTCTGACAGTTCCTGTTAACTGCCTTTGGGCGATTACATATTGCAATGATGCGATCATTACAATAAATAACAGAAGGGTTTTTTTCATAGTTTAATTTTTAATTTTATAAATTCCATAGCAATCGAAAAAGTTTATATTATTTAATTAATTGACTTTCAATTTCTTCTAATGATACTCCTTTAGTTTCAGGCATTTTCAACAGCACCCAAGCAAGTTGAACGACCATCATTAAAGCAAAAAAAACGAAAATGGGCCATGGATTTTCTTTAAATATTCCTTCTTTTTCATCTAAAAACAATGGCGTGATTAAAGTAATGATAGCTGCGAAAACCCAATGAACACTTGCACCAAAAGATTGTCCGGTCGCCCTTAATTTGTTTGGAAATATTTCTGAAATAAAAACCCATATAACTGCTCCTTGACCAACTGCATGAGCAGCAATAAAAAGTAGTAAAAATGACATCAACACAAAAGAACTTGCATGTGAAATAAAGCAACCTGCGACTAGTGATAAGCTTATGATGTAGCCGATTGAACCAATTATGAGTAATTTTTTTCGTCCTATTATATCAATTAAATATAAACCAACAAATGTGAACACAAGATTGGTTCCCCCGATTGAAATTGAATTCAATAATGAATCTTTTTCACCTATGCCAATCTTGGAAAGAATCTCAGGAGCATAATATAGAATAAAATTAATTCCTGATAATTGATTGAAAAATGCAATTAAAAATGCAAGCCAGAGAATCCTATTATGTTTTTTTGTAAAAAAAGTGTGTAAAGGGTTTCTTAAATTATCAGATATTTGTATATTCAATATCAAATCAATCTCTCGATTAGCATCCTCCACACCCATCTCCTTGAAAATCTTTGTGGCCTTAAGTCTATCATTTTTTTGAATAATCAACCATCTTGGACTTTCTGGTATCCCAAAAACCATAATTGTGAAAATGACAGAAGGAATGACTAAAATACCTAACATCCATCTCCAATCATTCTCTCCTCCAAACCCTTGCAAGAAATAATTTGATAAAAAAGCAACAAGAATACCAAATACAATATTGAATTGGTATAAAGCCCCTAGCTTACCCCTAGTTTTGGGTGTGGATATTTCAGATATATAAGTTGGGGCCACAACGGATGAAACACCAATCCCAATTCCTCCAATAAATCTAAAAAAAGAGAATACAAAAGGATTATTTGCCAAAGCAGAGCCGATTGCAGAAACTGCAAATAAAATACCTAATAATAATAGGATTTTTTTTCTACCATACCTATCAGTAGGAATACCCCCAAAAATAGACCCAAATAGCGTACCCCATAATGCCATTGACATGATGAAGAAGCCATGAAATAAAGGTGTTGTGTTCCAAAGGTTTTTAATAGGGATATTGGCGCCAGAGATGACCACAGTATCAAATCCAAATATAAAACCCGCAATTGAGGCTACTATAGACCACCTAAAATATTTTGATTTGAGCATAGTAATTACTAATAAGACAATAAATTTATTTAGGAACGCTGCAGATTCCTTTAGAATTTGTAACTATGTTGTATAGAATTGTAATTAATTATAAACATTTGATTAACAAGCTTTTATAATTATGTTGAAAACAAATTTTATAAATGATATTTGATTTTGAATCATGATTTTATAATTCTGTGGTTAAATCAAATAAGAAAACTGGGTTTAATGTCTAGATAAGACTAAAATTGAAAAAATATAATCAGAATTGAACAGTACTTACCACAATTTTCACCAAATTGCTTGTTAGTTTATAGATTAATCAATTTAATAATGCTAGTATCAAATTTTCGAATTATCTACTTTTATCTATCTTTTTTACTTGTTTTAATTTGTATTGCTTGTAATAAGAAAGAGAGCGAAAATAAAAAATTTAAGATTGGGTTTTCTCAAGCACAAAGTGCTGATAATTGGAGAGAAACAATGTTGAGGGAAATGAAAAGAGAAGTCTCATTTCACAATAATATTGAGTTTTACATAAAAGATGCCGAAGCGAATAGTAAAAAACAAAAAGAACAAATTGACGAGTTGCTTCAAATGAAAATAGACTTATTAATAGTAAGTCCACATGAAATAACTCCATTAAACCAAGTTCTTGAAAAAGTTTATAACTCAAATATACCTATAGTTCTTATTGACAGAAGGATCAATTCTGAAAGATATACTGCATACATAGGCGCATCTAACTATGATGTTGGTCAAAATGCAGGTAAATATGCCATTTCTCTAATAAAAGGAAAAGGTAAGGTGCTTGAAGTAACTGGACTATTTACTGCCTCACCATTTATCGACAGGGATAAAGGATTTACAGACATTATATCAAAAAAGAAAGGGATTGATTTTATTGCTAAAATTAATGATCATGAAATAAACTTCGAAAAGAAACTCGACTCAGTCATAAAAAACAATAGAGATCTGAATGTCATTTTTGCCCATAGTGATTATATAGCAAAAATTGTTTACCAGATTTGTAAGAAAAATGGAGTAGAGAAAAGCATAAAAATAATTGGAGTAGATGGACTCTCTGTAAAAGATATGGGGATGGACATGGTTGCTAATAAGCAGCTAAAGGCTACCGTTCTGTATCCTACTGGAGGCCAAGAATCCATACAAACTGCTATCAATATTCTGGAAAATAAACCTTTTAGAAAAGAAAACGCTTTAGAATCTACAATTATTGACTCAACAAACGTTAAAATATTACAACAACAAAGCAATAAAGTAATTGAACAA
Organism: Cytophagaceae bacterium; assembly: GCA_947471105.1. Classification (GTDB taxonomy): domain Bacteria; phylum Bacteroidota; class Bacteroidia; order Cytophagales; family Spirosomataceae; genus Aquirufa. The sequence goes on along the minus strand of CANIYB010000040.1, from coordinate 2,946 downwards.
CAAAAAGATATTGACATAAGACAAAATAGAATTGATCAACAGATTCTAATAAGTAAAAATCAAACCAATATTATATTAGCAATTTCAATTACACTTGCAATTGCATTGATTTTAAGTAGTATTTTTTATTACTTATTTAAAGAAAATAAAAAGATAAATAAAAAATTAAAGGCTCAAAAAGATGAGATTAGTGAACAAAGAAATAAATTAGTAAGCTTGGCAAAACAAGCAAAGGAAGCCACAGATGCTAAATTCAATTTTTTTACTAATATTTCTCATGAATTAAGAACACCCCTCACTTTAATTTTAGGGCCATTGGAGGATACAATATCATCTCCTAAACTACACTTTACTCTAAAAAATAACTTAGATCTTGTTCAAAGAAATTCTATACGACTATTAAAATTAATTAATCAATTAATGGATTTTAGAAAGATTGAAGAGGGTAAAATGCAAATAAATGCCACTAAGCATAATATAGGTGAGTTTGTCATTGAAATTATAAATGAATTTAAAGATTTAGCAAGGAAAAAACATATTTCATTAAATGTAAATAATACAACTTTAGGACTAAATATTTTCTTTGACCAATCTATGATTGATAAAGTATTATTCAATCTACTTTCTAATGCATTTAAATTCACAGAAGAAAATGGCATAATTAATATCACTATTGACCAAGAAAAAGAACAAGAAAAAATCATTATTAAAATTGAAGATAATGGCATAGGTATGTCTACTGTGGATGTAGAACATGCTTTTGATTTATTTTATCAAGGGCATAGTAGTACATTCAAAGGAACTGGACTTGGGCTTTCTTTATCAAAAGAACTTATACACGCCCATGACGGAACAATAGTGATAAATAGTAAAAAAGGTAATGGAACTTGCTTTACAATTACACTTCCATTCGAGCAAAATAAAAACAACTTAGTTGCAAATGATATGATTCAAAATGATATCTCAAAAGATATCTACCTGTATACAAGAGATATCTTGCCACATGAATTCGAGAAAGAACAAAAAGTGCAACTGGATAATGTATCCTCTATTTTAATCATTGAAGATAATGATGATTTAAGAGAATTTTTAAAAAATCGATTAGAAGGTAAATACGAGATATTAAGTGCTAATGATGGCAATGATGGAATTAACAGGGCATTTGATATAGTTCCAGATTTAATTATATCAGATATAATAATGCCAGGTTTAAGTGGTTTAAAAATTGCAGAAACATTAAAAAATGATTTAAGAACTTCTCACATTCCCATTATTCTATTAACTGCTAAAACATCAATTGAAGATCAAATAGAAGGTATGAAATCTTTTGCCGATATTTTTATTACTAAACCCTTTAACTTAAATTATCTTGAAGAATCAATAATTTCACTGTTAAAGAATAGAGCTATTTTACGTGAGCATTTTATAAGTGAACTTCCATCTGAAAGTAGATCTAACACCTCCAACAAGCTAGATCGTAAATTTATTAGTGAATTCACATCAATTATTGAGTCTAATCTTTCAAATGAAGACTTATCTGTAGATACTATTTATAAAGGATTAGGTATATCTAAAATCCAGCTATATAGGAAAACAAAGGCGCTTTTAGGATTTAATGTAAATGATTATATTTTATCAGTTAGGCTTCAAAAGGCAAAATATTTATTAATTAACGAGGACCTCTCTATCTCAGAAATTGCTTATAAAGTAGGTTTCTCATCTCAAGCATATTTTTCGACAGTGTTTAAATCTAAATTTTCAATTACGCCATCAGAATTTAAAGAATCCTCAAAAAAATAATCATGAAAGTACTTTGTATTGGTGAGGCTTTAATTGATATGATTTGTACAGATGTAAATATATCCTTATCTAATGGCCAACATTTTTTAAAAAAAGCAGGTGGTGCGCCCGCCAATGTTGCAGCGGCTATTGCTGCATTAGGAGGCGAGGTAAGTATGGCTGCTAAGGTAGGTGAAGATCCCTTTGGACTTCACCTTACTAGTTTACTGAAAGAAATGGGCGTAGATACTAATTTAATTATTAAGGACCCAGCTCATTTTACCACGTTCGCATTTGTTTCTTTAATGAAGGATGGGGAAAGAGATTTTTATTTTAATAGAGGCGCAGATAAAGAATTAACCATAGCCGATTTAGCTACAGTTCATTTAAATGAATATGGAATTGTACATTTTGGATCGGCCACTGCTTTTTTACCTGGCCCCCTTCAAAATACTTATCTTGAATTATTAGCTAAAGCAAAACAAGCTGGTTGTCTAATAAGTTTTGACCCTAACTACAGACATCTACTTTTTCAAAATAATAGTGCTTATTTTATTTCGCAGTGTGACCCTTTTATTGAAAGCTGCGATTTTTTTAAACTAAGTGATGAAGAGGCTTTATTAATTACTGGCGCTAATACTGTGGCGCTTGCAGCAGCTGCTTTAAGAAAAAAAACAAATGCTGTGTTTACCATTACCTTAGGTAAAGAAGGCACAATGCTTTGTATGGGTGATGCCCTTGAAATTATTAAAAGCATTCCTATTCAACCCGTGGACGCCACTGGTGCAGGCGATGCCTTTGTGGGTGCGGTTTTATATCAATTGAATAAGCGAATTGTAAAAGATGTAAAATTAGTTTCAATGGAAGATTGGAAAACTATCATTCGCAATGCGAATAAAGCAGGTGCTAGAACCTGTGAATACATGGGAGCGATGGAAGCCTTCAAACATTTGAATAATTCCATTTTCGATTAATAGCACAAAACTCCCGAAAAATTTTAGTAGTCGATTAAATCTAGATCCTCAATTGAACTATTTTGTATTTCCATGAATAATTTATTGTATGGGTAAAAGTAAAAAACCTCACGCAAAACCTCACGCAAAACCTCACGCAGAAACAACAAAGGACCCACGATTAAACGTAAGTCCTTGATTTTCATGTAGCGAG
>CANIYB010000039.1 GCA_947471105.1 Cytophagaceae bacterium | reverse complement strand
TATCATCAATGGATTTGTTAAGCGCCGTACAAAAGGTGGTTTAATTGTCGATATTTTTGGAATTGAGGCATTCTTGCCAGGTTCTCAAATTGATGTTAAGCCTATCCGTGATTTCGATATTTTTGTAGGCAAAAATATGGAGGTTAAGGTGGTTAAGATCAATCATACAAATGACAACGTAGTTGTTTCTCATAAAGTATTAATTGAAAAAGATCTTGAAGCTCAACGTCAGACTATTTTGACGAATTTGGATAAGGGTCAAGTATTAGAAGGTGTCATCAAAAACATGACTAATTTCGGTGTGTTCATCGATTTAGGTGGTGTTGATGGTTTACTTCACATTACTGATATTTCATGGGGCCGCATAAATCATCCACAAGAAGTATTGAAATTGGATCAAAAAATCCAAGTGGTTGTGTTGGATTTCGATGAAAACAAAAAACGTATCTCTTTAGGTATGAAGCAATTACAAGCGCACCCTTGGGAGGCTTTAGCTGCTGAAACAGAAGTAGGTTCGAAAGTAAAAGGTAAGATTGTTAATGTGGCCGATTACGGTGCATTCTTAGAAGTTCTTCCTGGCGTTGAAGGGTTAATTCACGTTTCTGAAATGTCATGGTCTCAACATTTACGCAATCCACAGGATTTCTTGAAAGTTGGCGATGAAATGGAAGCGGTTGTGTTGACCTTAGATCGTGCTGAGCGCAAAATGTCATTAGGCGTTAAGCAATTGACAGAAGATCCTTGGAACAAGACAGACTTACTAGCTAAATATGCGATAGGTACAAAACATAAAGGAACGGTTCGTAACCTAACTAATTTTGGTTTATTCCTTGAATTAGAAGAAGGTATCGACGGATTAGTTCACGTGTCTGATTTATCTTGGACTAAGAAAATCAAGCATCCATCTGAATTTGTTAAGGTAGGGGATGCTTTAGATGTAGTTGTTATTGAATTAGACGCTGAAAATCGTCGTTTGGCTTTAGGACATAAGCAATTAGAAGAAAATCCTTGGGATACTTTTGAAAGCGTATTTACGTTAGGATCCGTTCAAAAAGCAACCATCATTTCTAAGACAGACAAAATGGCTGTATTAGAATTGCCTTACGGTATTGAAGGTTTAGCTCCTTTGAAGCAATTAGTTAAGGCTGATGAGTCTGTGGCTGAAGTAGGTGAGGCATTGGATTTCGTTGTAATTGAATTCCAAAAAGAAGATCGTAAGATTATTCTTTCTCACACAAGAACGTTTACGGAAGCTACGGCTGAAGAAGTAGCAGCTGCTACGGCTAAGCCTGAGAAAAAGAAAACGACTAAAGCAGCAGCTGACAAACCAGCGGCTTCTACAGCTGAGAAATCGACGATGGGTGATATCGGTGCATTATCAGCTTTAAAAGAGCAAATGGAAGGCGCTGAAAGAGCTCAAGCGATTAAAAAATTAGAGAAAAAATCTAAGAAAGCTGAGTAATCTTTTGAAATAAGAGGTTGAAAAAAGGGGAGGCGAAAGCTTCCCCTTTTTCGTTTATAGCAGTTCCCGTAAAAATAAAATATATCTCATTCGGTTTGCTTTTTGCCAATTTTTAATCAATTTTACTAAATCATGTGGTTTTGTTTATCTGCTATATTTGGATCAATAAAATCATCTTATTCGATTTAACTAACCTAAATAACGATTATTATGAGTAATGATTCAAGGCGAAACTTTATCAAAAATGCTTCAGTAGCCGCCGCAAGTTTTTACATTGTTCCTCGCCACGTGTTGGGCAAAGGTTTTACAGCTCCTTCCGATAAATTAAACATCATGGGAATTGGTGCGGGCGGTAAAGGATATAGCGACATCATGAGCTCTTTCAATAAAGGAGCAGAAAACATCGTAGCCTTGGTGGATGTAGATGATCGCCAATCAGCAAAAGCCCGCAAGGAGCTTCCCAATGCTAAATATTACAAAGATTTCCGCAAAGCGTTAGAGACAGAAGGAAGCAACGTAGATGCCGTTATTGTATCTACACCTGATCATACACATACTACGATAGCCATGGCTGCGATGAATCGTGGAAAGCATGTCTACGTTCAAAAGCCTTTGACGCACGATATTTTTGAGGCCAGAATGATGACCGAAAAAGCGCGTGAAATGAAAGTGGTGACCCAAATGGGAAATCAAGGTTCATCAGGTGACGGTGTACGTCAAATGATGGAATGGTTTGATGCTGGGGTTATCGGAAAAGTTCATACAGTACAAGTTTGGACCAACCGACCAGTATGGCCACAAGGAATTACCTATCCAGCTGCTGGCTCACCTGCACCCCAAGAGTTAGATTGGGACCTTTGGTTAGGACCTGCTAAATATAGAGAATACAATCCAGCCCTTTTGCCGTTTAAGTGGAGAGGTTGGTGGGATTATGGTACTGGTGCCTTAGGAGATATGGGTTGCCACCTATTAGATCCTCCATTTAAAGTATTGGGAATTCGCGATGCCTTAACGGTGGAATGTTCCGTAGGATCCGTATTCTTACAAGATTGGGTGCCTGAATGGATTCCAGAAGGATGTCCGCCATCATCGATGACGACTTTACGCTATGCGCCTTCAGCTAGAAATAAATCAGCGGTTACTTTGACTTGGTTCGACGGTGGCCTTCGTGCCCCACATCCAGAAGGAATTCCGGCGAGTGAAGTGATCGGTGATCCAGATGGAACGAATGGGGTAATTTTAATTGGGACCAAAGGCATCATGACATGCGGTACTTATGGAATGTATCCTAAGGTTTTCAAAAATGGAAAGCAAGTACCAGAAGCAGAATTGCCAAGCAAAATCACGTATGCTCGTGTCGCCAATGGACCTGCAGGCCATCAAACTCAGTGGGTGGAGGCTTGTAAAGCAGGATTTGGTAAGATGGAAGTGAGTTCTGGATTTGATTATTCAGGACCATTTACAGAATCAGTATTGATGGGAAATATTGCCATTCGTACGTACATGCTTCGCGAAGGTGAGGGTAGAACGGCTAATTATATTGGTCGTCAGCAGCTCAACTGGGATGCCGCGAATATGAAGATTACAAACTTTGAAGCAGCTAACCAATTTGTTAAGCGCGAGTATCGTGCGGGTTGGAAGCTTGACGAGAAGAAATAATCAATTATAACATTAAATTTTATTAAAAAGACGGGAATCCTTTCCCGTCTTTTTATTTTTACAAAAATAATATCGACTATGCTGCCAATATTTGAAGGTAATTTACCTGCTCAGGAAGTTTTTGCGAACGTGGAAACCTATATTTCTGAATTAGGATATCAAGTGATTTCCAAAGATTTTACTCGACCTTGGGGAGGTTTTTTCGTATTGGATGAATCCCAAGCAGCTAAGTTTGCAGCTCAATTTTTCCCTAATTTGAGCATGGATACGATTCAAATCACCAATAAATTAAGTCCTAAGTTTTTAGTTGTCGCTCCTTCAAAGCGCCTTTCATGGCAATATCATTTCAGGAGAGCGGAAATCTGGACTGTTGTTTCTGGGCCTGTGGGAATCGCCATTTCAGATACTGACGAACAAGGCTCCGTAGGTTCGTATGATGCTGGGGATTTTATTAAACTCGAACAAGGGGAACGGCACCGATTAATTGGATTAGATGGCTGGGGAGTAGTGGCGGAAATATGGCAACATACCGATGAAAGCCAACCTTCAGACGAATCAGATATCGTCCGTTTGCAAGATGATTTTGGACGTTAGTCAAAATTAATTTTTTATTAATCTAAAAATAATACAAGAAAACTTTGTAGTCTACAAAAGTTTCCATAGTTTTGCAGCTCAATAAACAATCGAGTTTAGCAAGTGAAATCGCGTATATTAGATAAAGGAACTGAATTATTCTTTCGTTACGGAGTAAAGACCGTCACGATGGATGCGATTGCGAACGAATTGGGGATTTCGAAAAAAACGATATATCAACATTTTCCTGATAAAGATTCGATGGTATTCGAAGTGGTTAAAGCGTTCACAGAAGAGGATTTAGCCAAATGGAAAGAGCTCGATAGACTTTATTCTAATGTCATTGAAAAGATGTTTAAGTCCTTCGAGATGACCAAGGATTTAATCACCCAAATGAATCCTCGACTTCTATATGAGATTCAAAAATATTTCCCAAAGGCATTTATTCTTTTTACTGAGCATAGTGAAACGTGCATTCATGAAAATCTAATAGCTGATTTTAAAAAAGGCGCACAATTCGGTTATTTCAGAAACGATATCGATTTCGAATTATTAGCTCGCTTGCGCATGGCAGAAGTTAATTTCGCTTTTAATCCTGATTTTTATCCAAATAATAAATTGCCCCTCTATGAAACCCAACTGGTCATGTTGGATATTTTCATGCGTGGGATTCTGACCGAAAAAGGTTTAACACTTTATACATCTTACCAAAACAATTTACCCTTATGATCCGCCTAAGAAATATTTTTGTCGGCTTTTCTTTTTTAATTTCATTTGGAAGCATGGCGCAGTCCTTTAGCTTAAAAGAAGCGATCGACTATGCCATCATTCATCATGTTCAAGTGAAGAATAGCCAAATTGATTTGCAAAACGCAGGAGCCAAAATCAATGAAATTAAAGCAATAGGGTTGCCCCAAGTTAATGGAGGGCTCCAAGTTGTGAATAATGTCATCATGCAAAGGATGTTTATTCCAGCCAAAATTTTCAATCCAAGTGCTCCCGAAGGAGAATTGATCGCGGCCAAATTTGGCGTTGAAAATTCTGGATTTGCTAATGTTACAATGAGCCAACTCGTTTTCGACGGAACGTATTTGTTGGGTTTAAAAGCATCCCAAGTGTATAAGGACCTTTCTGTGAAGGGTGTGACTCAATCCAAGCAGCAAGTGGCGGAAAATGTGACCAAAGCATATTATGGCATTTTGGTTAATGACAAGCGTATGCAATTATTGCAAGTGAATGTTAGTCGGCTAGATTCTCTTTTAAAAGAAACCCGTGCGTTAAATGCTCAAGGATTTGTAGAGAAAATTGATGTTCAGCGATTAGATGTCCAAGCCAATAACTTGAAAACCGAGTTAGAGAACGTATACCGACTACAAGAAATGTCCTACTCGCTTTTGAAATTCCAAATGGGGTATCCGATGGAGGAGCCGATTCGATTAAGTGTTAGCCTGGAGCAAATTGAATTACAAAATAATTTAAACGATTTGGCTGGACCTTTTAACTATGCGAATCGGATTGAATACTCCATTTTGAAAACGCAAGAGAGTCTGGCGGAATTGGATTTGAAAAGCATTAAGGCGGGATATTTGCCCCGTTTATTACTGAATGCTAATTATGGATATAATGCGGGTGCAAATGCATTTGGCGATTTATTAACGAAGCAATGGTTTGATAATGCGGCGATAACGGTATCTCTTCAAATCCCGATTTTTGATGGAAATTCTAAAAAGTACAAAGCGGTCCAATCAGCCAATAACCTTCAAAAGGTTCGTCAAAGTTTTGATTTGTTGAAGTCTTCTATTGATTTCCAACGTTCTCAATCGGTGATTACTTTGAAGAACTCATTGGAGTCGCTGAAACAGCAAAAAGCAAATTTGACGCTGGCGAATGAAATTTCTCGAGTCACTCGTGTGAAATACCAACAAGGTGTCGGGTCAAACCTAGAAGTTCTGAATGCAGAATCATCGATTAAAGAATCTCAAGCAAATTATTTTACTTCTTTATACAATGCCCTAATCGCTAAAGTTGAGCTAGAAAAGGCAAATGGTACTTTATATATTGACTAATAAGACTTTTAACAAACCCTCATGAAAAAATTAATCATCCTCCTAAGTGGAATTATAATTGTTGCCTCATGCAACAAGTCCGTTGACAAAAAACAAGAATTAGCCGATTTGAAAAATCAAGCTAAGGAAATTAATGCAAAAATTATTGCTTTGGAAAAAACCATGGGCAAAGTGGAATCAGGCGAAAATGTAAAGGTGATCGCTGTGGTTGTTAGCCCTGTTAGCCCTCAAACTTTCAAGCATTTTGTGGAAGCCCAAGGAAATGTAATCGCTGAAAATACGGTGTTAGTAAGCCCTCAGACGGGTGGAATGATTCTTTCATTGCCAGTGGTGGTTGGCCAAAATATTAACAAGGGTCAACTAATCGCCACCTTAGATAATAATATTTTGAAAGAGTCTATGGAAGAGGTGAAACACCAGTTGGCCCTAGCAAAAACCCTATTTGACAAACAAAAAACGCTTTGGGATCAGCAAATTGGAACGGAAGTTCAGTTCATTAGCGCCAAGTCAAATAAGGAATCTTTGGAAAAAAGATTAGTTACGTTGCAGGCCCAATTAGGTTTATCTAAAGTAGTGGCGCCCATTTCAGGAACTATTGAACTAGTAAGACAAAAAGCGGGTGAGATGGCAGCTCCGGGTTTGCCAATCGTCCAAATAGTTAACCTAGGCAATTTAAAAGTAATGGTTAAAATTGCAGATTCTTATGTGGGTACGGTAAAAATAGGCGATCCTATTGTTATTAAATTTCCAGATATTAATAAGGAGATTTCAGCTCGAATTTCATTAGTTTCTAAAATGGTCAATCCATTGACCAGAACCTTTGACGTGGAGGCTAAAATTCCAAACGGAAGTGATGTGAAACCAAACCAGTTGGCCATCATCAACATCAACGATTCATCCAAATCAAATGCTTTAGTGGTCAGCGAAAACATTATTCAAAAAACTGAAAAAGGTAATTTGGTTTATGTGGCTGTCGACGAAAATGGAAAGAAAACAGCAAAAGCGCGCTTGGTAACTATTGGGCTTACCTTTAATGGACAAGCTGAAATTCTTACAGGACTTCAATCAGGCGATTTAGTCATTACTCAAGGATTCCAAGAATTAGTGGATGGCCAATCAATTTCATTTTAATTCCAAATAATTCTTAGCATGGAAAAAAATTCAAAAAACGAGCAATTGCCCGAAGGCAAAGGCTTTATATATAATATGGTGGGCTGGTTAGCTCAAAATCGTACCACCGTTTACATTTTTACATTCATCATTTTTGTGGCGGGTATTGGTATTTATTCCAGCCTTCCCAAAGAGCAATTCCCCGATATCGTTGTACCTCAAATGGTTATTCAGACGGTATATGCAGGAACTACACCCTCAGATATTGAAAATGTAATCAACAAGCCGATTGAAAAACAAATCAAATCGATTACGGGAGTTAAGCGAGTAAAATCGAATGCACTTCAAGATATTTCCGTGATCATTGTTGAATTTAATACGGATGTCTCCGTCCCCATTGCGAAGCAGAGGACGCAAGATGCGGTGGATAAAGCCATCAGCGATCTCCCTAAAGATTTAACTCGGGAGCCTTCAGTAGCGGAAATTAATTTTTCTGAATTCCCTATTATGAACGTGAATATCGCGGGCGATTATCCGTTGGATAAGTTGAAGAAGTATGCGGAAGATTTGCAGGATGAAATTGAGGGGATGCCTGAAATTAACCGAGTGGATATTTTGGGTGCATTGAAAAGAGAAATTCAGGTCAATTTAGACCTCTATAAAATGCAGAGTTATGGCTTGACTTTTTATGATATCCAAAATGCTGTTCAAGGAGAAAATGTTAATATTTCAGGTGGAGATTTAGCGGTCAATGGCGTTCGTCGTTCCCTAAGGGTTACTGGGGAATTAAAGTCGGTGGACCAATTAGCCAACTTAATGGTAGGTTCATCTACGGGTGCCCGCGTTAGGCTAAAGGATGTGGCTGAGGTGGTCGATAGCTATGAAGAAAAGCAGGATTTTGCTCGACTAAACAACAAGTCCGTGATTACGCTAAACGTGATCAAAAGGGGTGGGGCCAATTTAATTGAAGCTGCGGATCGCATCGAAAAGACGATTGAAGAATTTAAGAAGACTAGATTTCCAAGTGGATTAGTGGTGACGGTTACGGCGGATTCGTCCGAAAGAACGCGTGGCGACTTAGCGGATTTGATTAATACCGTTATCCTCGGATTCTTGTTTGTGGTAATTGTATTGATGTTCTTTATGGGAGTTCGTGATGCAGTGTTTGTGGGACTTTCAGTTCCTCTTTCCGCTTTATTGACCTTCCTTTTTATGCCAAGTTTAGATTTCACCTTGAATACCATTGTTCTTTTTGGGTTTTTATTAGGCTTGGGAATAGTGGTGGATGATGCCATTGTGGTGATTGAAAATGCACATAGGTTATTCAATAATTTCAAGAAATTGACGATTGTTGAGGCCGTTAAATTAGCCGCGTCGGAAGTTTTTGTCCCTGTTTTGTCGGGTACTTTAACCACGATTTCACCATTTTTACCTTTGCTTTTCTGGCCAGGTATCGTAGGGGAATTCATGAAATACCTACCTATCACGTTAATTATCACCTTATTTGCCTCGCTATTTGTGGCCTATGTGATGAATCCTGTTTTTGCCGTATCCTTTATGAAACGTCATGATGAGGAAGCAAATGATGTGAAAGCTCCAAAATTTGCGGACATCCGTCGAACAGTATTTATCCTTTTAAGCTTGGCTATTTTTGGATATGTGATTGGTTTTGGGCTAGGGCACTTTGGCTTTGGTAATTTCTTTGTTTTTGCTCTTTTATTATATGTGTTTAATCATTTTGTGATTACGCCTAAGTGGGTGGTTCCATTCCAAGAAACGGCTTTGCCAGCCTTTAAAAATAATTATCGCCGATTGATTTCATGGGTATTGACCGGAAAAAGGTCTATTTATGTTACCTTGGCTGCGTTTTTATTGTTGGTATTTACCTTCATCTTGATGGGCATTGTCAAACCCAAAGTGGTCTTTTTCCCATCCGGTGATCCAGATTATATCTATATCTATTCGAAGAATCCAATTGGTACAGATGCGGTAGTCACAGACTCCATAACGAAAGTGATTGAGAATCGGGTTTTTGCATTCATCAAAAAAGAAGGCTACACAAAAATTGTAAACTCTGTGATTTCAAATGTGGGTAAAAATGCGGGAGATCCGATGAACCCTGACCGCGGCGCGACTCCTCACAAGAGTAAAGTAACGATCGCCTTTGAAAAACTGCAATTGCGTGATGGAATCAAAACGGGTGAAGTGTTAAATAAAATTCAAAAGGAATTTTTTAGCCATCCTATTCCGGGTGTTGAAATGGCCATTGAACGAGAGAGCAATGGGCCTCCTACAGGGAAACCCATTTCAATCGAAATTGCCGGAGACGATTTTACGATACTTCAAGATTTAGAAAAGAAAGTACGTCAATCGATCATTAAAGCCGGCGTTCAAGGGATTCAGGAGTTGAAGTCTGACTTGGTGACTAATAAGCCAGAAATTATCATAGACGTGAATCGTGAAAAAGCGTCTCGTGAAGGAATTTCTTCCGCTCAGGTGGCTATGGCGATTCGAACCGGATTATTTGGTAGCGAGATTTCTAAATTCCGTGACTTAAAGGATGAGTATCCGATCCAACTAAGATTAAAAGGGGATTCGAGAAATCAGATTGAGAAATTACTTTCGATGAATATTACTTACCGCGACATGAATATGGGCGGTTCTTTACGCCAAGTTCCTTTGAACTCCATTGCCGATGTCCACTATGCGACGTCGTTTAGTCAGATCAACAGGAAAAATCAGGAGCGTGTGATTACCTTAGGTTCGGATGTGGTTCAGGGATATAATGCCAATGAAATTGTGGGGGAACTAACTACTTTATTTGAAACCTTAGATGTTCCTCAAGGCTATAAAATTAGAATGGGGGGTGAGCAGGAAGACCAAAAAGAAGCAGGTTCATTCTTAGGGATTGCATTCCTAGCCGCATTGATTTTGATCTATTTAATTCTGGCCACACAATTTAATTCTGCCGTTAAACCACTTATCATTTTTGCCACGATATTACTCTCGTTGATTGGTGTGTTGTTAGGCTTTATGGCTTTTGGGATGACCTTTTCGATCATCATGTCCGGAGTAGGTGTTATCGCCTTAGCGGGTATTGTGGTTAAAAATGGAATTTTGCTTATTGAATTTATTGAAGAACTTAGGTTGAAACGTGGGTATGATTTGAAGGAAGCCATTATCGAGGGTGGCGGTATCCGTTTAACTCCTGTTTTATTAACTGCTTCAGCGGCTGTTTTGGGACTTATTCCATTAGCCTTGGGCCTAAGCATTGATTTTACCACCTTGTTTACCGAGCTAGATCCACATCTTTTTATAGGCTCTGACTCCGCAGTTTTTTGGGGTGTTCTAGCCTGGACCATCATTTTTGGTTTAACTTTTTCTACCATTTTGACCTTGGTCATCGTTCCTTGTATGTATTACATTTCAGAACGGATTAAACAAAAATGGAGTAATTAATTTGGTTATTTGGGTTGAAATTCAAAATCCCGCACAAACATTTGTGCGGGATTTTTGTTTAATTTAAGCGCCATTTTAGAGGCTAATTTTTTATTAACTCTTGACGGTTTTAGGTGTGCTAATTGGTAATCCTAACGAATTTAAATTATCTTAGAGGTACAAAAACTGATAATCTATGAAGTATTATTTACTATTTTTCTTATTGCCTTTCGCAATGTTTTCACAGGATAGACCTTATGGAAAATTATGGGCGACTCGATCTCAAGTGATAGCTCAGAATGGAATGGCGGCAACTTCAAATCCCTTATCGACCCAAGTGGCGCTCGATGTGTTAAAGGCTGGTGGCAATGCCATTGACGCTGCCATTGCTGCAAATGCGATGGAAGGTGTTGTGGAACCACATGTGAACGGAATCGGCGGTGATTTATTTGCGATTGTTTGGGATGCTAAATCCAAAAAACTATATGGGCTAAATGGATCTGGGAGATCACCCAAATCCTTAACCTTAGCTGAATTTAAAAAGCGAGGCCTCAAGTATATTCCATCCACTGGTCCTTTGCCTGTCAGTGTTCCGGGTTGCGTAGATGCCTGGTTTGAATTGCACAAAAAATTTGGCTCAATGCCGATGTCAAAGGTCCTAGAAAAGGCAGTTTCTTATGCAAGAAATGGCTTTCCTGTGCATGGAGAATTCGCTTCTGCCTTAACGAGGGTTCAGGCGAACTATGGTAAATATCCGAATGTAGATAAGCACTATTATCCAAATGGCAAGGTGGCAGGAGAAGGAGATATTTTTAAGAATCCGAATTTAGGCAATACTTTAGAGCGTCTAGGAAAGGAAGGCCGAGATGTATTTTACAAAGGAGACATGGCCAAAACCATGGATGCTTTCATGAAAAAAAATGGTGGATTTTTGAGTTATGAAGACTTAGCCTCGCATACTTCTACTTGGATTGACCCAGTTTCCGTTAATTACCGTGGCTATGACGTGTGGGAATTGCCGCCCAATGGCCAAGGAATCGCGGCTTTACAGATGTTGAATATTTTAGAAGGATATGATTTTTCTAAAATCAAGGTAGGAAGTGCAGAACATATTCATCTTTTTACGGAAGCAAAAAAATTGGTTTTTGAAGATAGAGCCAAGTATTACGCCGATATGGACTTTGCCAAAATCCCCGTTAAAAGTTTAATTTCGAAAGAATATGCTGCGGAAAGACGTAAGTTGATCAACCCAAATCGCGCATCAAAACACTTCGATGCCGGAAATCCAGCTTTAAAAGATGGGGATACGATTTATTTGACGGTGGCCGACAAAGATGGCAATATGGTTTCTCTCATTCAAAGTAATTATCGGGGTTTTGGCTCCGGCATGATGCCAGATGGTTTGGGATTTATGTTTCAAGATCGCGGAGAAATGTATAGTTTGAAAGAGGGCGAGAATAATACCTATGCTCCTGGTAAGAGACCTTTCCATACGATTATCCCTGCTTTTATGACCAAGGATGGACAGCCAATCATGTCTTTTGGCGTGATGGGGGGAGCTTATCAGCCGATGGGCCACACGCAAATTGTGATGAATGTGGTGGATTTTGGCATGAATGTTCAAGAGGCTGGCGACTTTCCTAGAATTAATCACGAGGGTTCTTCGGAGCCTACGGGGGAGATCATGGAGCAAACAGGCGGTATGATTACGTTAGAAAGTGGATATCCTTATGAAATAATACGGGAGCTTTTACAGAAAGGGCACCAAGTAGGTTATTTGAACGGAATTTATGGGGGATACCAATGCATCCGCTATGATCCAATCCGGAAAGTATATTTTGGAGGAACCGAATCTAGGAAAGATGGACAGGCCGCAGGGTACTAATTTTTATGCAAGAAATCAGATTTGACAAGATTTTTACCGGTTCAGCATGGATTCGAGATAAGTCTATTGCTATCGAGAATGGAAGGATAAAAAGCATTTTGTCAGCGGATGGCTTCAGCACGAAAAATGGCTTTTTATGTGCTGGATTTATAGACCTTCAGTTGTACGGAGGGGGCGGAAAATTATTTTCAAACCAAGCGACCACCGAATGCATTACGTCAACATTTGAGGAACATATAAAAACGGGAACAGTTGCATTTCAAATTACACTCAACTGTTCGCCCAAAAATACCATGTCGCAAGCGATTCAAGCTTGTAAAAATTACCAAGGAAAAGGACTTGTAGGTTTGCATTTAGAAGGACCTTTTTTTAATCCAGTTCGACGGGGTGCGCACCAAGAAGCATTTGTTCAAAAGCCGGATATGGCTTTTATTGAGT
>CANIYB010000038.1 GCA_947471105.1 Cytophagaceae bacterium | reverse complement strand
GACTTGAATGCCATCGCATTTACACGAGGCCCCGGTTTGCTTGGAGCCCTCATGGTAGGAACGTCATTTGCTAAGTCATTGGCCCTAAGTTTAGACATTCCATTGATCGAGGTAAATCACATGCAAGCCCATGTGTTGGCGCATTTCATCGAAGAACCCAGACCCCAATTTCCATTTTTGTGCTTAACCGTAAGTGGCGGACATACACAGTTGGTCTGGGTCGAGGGCCCACTCAACATGCAAATCATTGGGGAAACTCAGGATGATGCCGTTGGCGAAGCCTTTGACAAAACAGCTAAACTACTTGGACTTCCTTACCCAGGAGGACCATTGATCGATAAGCTTGCCAAAGAGGGAAATCCTGACAAATACCCATTTCCCATGGGAGAAATGCCAGGTTTAGATTTTTCATTTTCAGGAATCAAAACGGCCATTCTATATTTCCTCCAAAAGGAAGTAAAATTAAATCCCAATTTCATCGAGGAAAACAAGGCTGATATTTGTGCTTCAGTTCAAAAAACACTGATTGAAATTTTATTGCGTAAAGTCAAAAAAGCTATGCGCGAAAAAAAATGTTCTTCCATCGCGATAGCGGGTGGGGTGTCTGCCAACTCAGGCTTGAGAAAAAGGTTGCAGGAATTGGGTCAGGAGAATCATTGGGAAGTTTTTATCCCAGCTTTTTCCTATTGCACCGATAACGCAGGGATGATCGCCATGGCTGGCCATTTCAAATTCGAAGCGGGGGAATTTTGTGGACAAGATGTGAGTCCATTAGCCAGATACGCCTGGTAGAGACGCGATACCTCGCGTCTAAAAACCCCATTCGTAGAGACGCGATACCTCGCGTCTATTTTTTGTACCCATCCGCGAAAAAACAACAAATGATTTGTGAAAATTCGAAATAGACGCGAGGTATCGCGTCTCTACTATGTGAATTGAAAACCAGACGCGAGGTATCGCGTCTCTACAATGCGTAACCCATTTTTTAAATCATCGATTTCAGCGCATTCCAAAAAACCAATTTTAATGATTTTTCAGTATCCGTCAATGTAGATATCAAGCGAGGGAAGAAATAAACCGATTTGCCTTCCAATTGCACGAGTTCTGTCACGTGAAAATCAGATTGCCAAATAGCAGGTTGTTGGCCTAAAAAGATAAATTTGTTTGCCCCAGCCGTTTTAACAAATTCAGACAGTATAGGCTCGTCATCCTTGGGCTCATAAATACTCCAATCTTTGGCTGACAATAACATAGGGGGAGCTGAAAAAATTAAGGTTAATCGCGCTTTTTCTAGCTCAGATATATGACCAATAATTACCCAAGGGGTAGAAATAGGATTGTTTTTTTTGGTAGATTCCCCGTCTAATGAGGGTACTGACTCAAATGAATGCTCAATAGATTCGGGAAGGTTGGCGGCCACTCGACCAGCCACATTTTCTTTGGGCGATGAAGAATTATCCTGAACCTGATTTGATGAATCAATCGTTTGAGTGGAGCTCACCAACTGAATCTCATTCGATTCACGATCAGCAGGCACCCAATAAATCTCATCGTATTGAAACAAATCAGCCAAATGATTTTCTTCTGCTTTCATTTCTTAGGCTAAAGAACCACGTAAAACACATGCCTCACGATCTGGTCCAGTCGAAATAAAGTTGATAGGTAAATTTAAGTGCGACTCTAAGAACGCGATATAAGCCGTTAACTCGGCAGGCAATTGATCGAAATTCCTCATTCCTTCCAATGAACAATGCCAGCCCTTCAGACTTGCATACACGGGCTTCACCTTAATATCAGTAATTTCAAATGGGATTTGATCCGTCAGCGAACCATCCGGCATTTCATAGCCCGTACACACTAAAATTTCTTCAAAAATATTTAACACATCTGCTTTCATCATAATTAATTGGGTCACCCCATTAATCATCATCGCATATTTTAGCGCTGGTAAATCAATCCAACCACAACGGCGAGGTCGGCCCGTCGTAGAACCAAACTCTCTTCCCTCTTGGCGCATACGCTCACCCACCTCATCTTCTAATTCCGTAGGAAAAGGTCCTGAACCCACCCGAGTAGCATACGCCTTAAATATTCCAAAAACCTCTCCGATATTTTTAGGCGCTACCCCTAAGCCGGTACAAGCACCTGCCGTAATGGTATTTGAGGAAGTAACAAATGGATAAGAACCAAAGTCAACATCCAATAAAGACCCTTGAGCGCCTTCAGCCAAAATCGTCTTCCCGGCATTTAACGCGTGGTTAACAGAATACTCACTGTCCACTAAATGAAATTCTTTCATGAATTCAACCGCGGCAAAAAATTCTTTTTCAGCCTCCGCTAAATCATATTCAAACTTATATACATCTAAAATAGCTTTGTGACGATCCACCAAAGCGGTATATTTTTCAGGAAAATTAGGTGAAATCATATCCCCTACGCGCAAACCTTGTCTTGAGATTTTGTCGGTGTACGTGGGCCCAATCCCCTTTAAAGTAGAACCAATTTTAGCATCCCCTTTCGCTTTTTCATACGCGGCATCTAGCAATCGGTGCGTAGGTAAAATGATGGAAGCCTTTTTTGAAATTTCTAAATTCTTACGCAAATCTAAATTGAAATGAGCCAATCCATCAATCTCTTTTTTGAAAATAATGGGATCTAAAACAACTCCATTTCCAATAATATTTTGAACTTCTTGGCGGAAAATTCCAGAAGGTATTTGATGCAATACATGCTTAAATCCGTCAAATTCAAGTGTATGTCCCGCATTAGGACCTCCTTGAAAACGAGCGACTACCTGATAACGAGGAGCTAAAACATCCACGATTTTTCCTTTCCCCTCATCTCCCCATTGTAATCCTAATAATACATCAACTGCCATAATAAATTTTTAAAACGTAAATTATTCTTGATTTTGAGCGCGATAAGCATCTCTGTGTTCGCAATTCTTTTTGGTACATGAACCATAAAATATTAATGAATGGTGCATGACATTAAACTGAAGCATCTCACCCACTAAACTCTGAATGGTTTGAACACGCGGATCACAAAACTCGGTGACTTTGTGGCAATCCGTACAGATTAAATGATCATGCTGGCGACGACCATAGGACTTCTCAAATTGAGCTTGGTTTCTACCAAACTGATGCTTGACCACCAAGTCACATTCCACCAACACATCCAATGTATTATAAACCGTTGCCCTAGAAACTTGGTACTTTTTGTTTTTCATCGAGATATATAACTCTTCCACATCAAAGTGATCATCTCTCAAATATATCTCTTCTAAAATAGCAAAACGTTCCGGCGTCTTCCTCAATCCCTTGTTTTCCAAGTAGGCTGTGAAAATCTTTTTTACCGAAACGAACTTCTCTATTTCTGCGGACATTTAATCAAAAAAAACGACGTAAAATAAGCTATAAATTATCAAAAAAACTAAATTTCCTCTCGGGCAACCTCGATTACCCCTGTCACTAGCTCCAACTCTGATACTAGGGATTCCAAATGATTGGTGTCTTGAATCATCAAAGAAATTTTCCCCTCAAATAATCCCTCTTTTACCCCAATCGACAAGGCCGTAATATTTACTTGTAACTCATCCGAAATAACACGCGTCACATCATTCACCAATCCAACCCGGTCGATTCCTCGAATCACGAGCTCAACAATAAATGACATGGCTATTTGACTCGTCCACTGGGCTTTAATCACACGATCGCCATGTCTAGACAATAACTCAGGGGAATTTGGACAGCCCGTACGATGTATTTTTATCCCTTCATTAATGGTGACAAACCCAAATACTTCGTCTCCAGAAATTGGATTACAACATTTGGCTAAGGTATAATCCACCTTATCCATATCCTCGCCGATCAACAAAATATCAGATTCTTTACGATCCTTATACAGTTGTTGCATTTCCTTTCGGAAAGTCTTGTTATCGACAATAGGAGATTGAATCGCTTTTTCTGCTTGTTTGCGTTCATGCGTCTCCTTATCGGACTTCCAGTGTTTCAACTGCTCAATGGGAATGTATGCTTTCCCAAACCGATAAAAAAGATCGTTTGCATCCTTCGCATTAAAGTAAGCCCGCAATTGGTTCGTTATTTCCAATGTCAAAACTGGATAACCCAAATGCTTCAGTCGGAGCTCAATCAAATCACGCCCCTTGATCAAATGGGATTTATTTTCCTCTTTAATAAATTCTTTAATCCGCGCTTTTGCCTTGGTTGTGTAGACAATTCTAAGCCAATCTTCAGAGGGCTTTTGCTTAGACGATGTCAATATTTCAATCTGATCTCCATTCGCTAATTTATGAGACAAGGGGACTAATTTCCCTCCTACTTTTGCCCCAATGCAGCGAGCACCCACTTCTGAATGTATCTCAAAAGCAAAATCCAAAGCCGTAGAACCAGATTGCAAAACGATTAATTTCCCTTTGGGTGTAAAAACAAATACTTCCTCATGGTAAAGTGAATTTTTTATGTCATCCACTAACTCGACGGCAGATTTAGATTTATCATTGGATTCCAAGGCTTCTCTCACTTGCGACAACCAAGATTCAAAGGCCTGACTCGTCCTTGTATCCGTTCCCTTGTATTTAAAATGTGCCGCGACACCCTTTTCGGCAATTTCATCCATGCGATTTGTCCGGATTTGAACTTCTACCCAGCGCCCCTCTTTATCATTTCCAAAGGGCATACTCATCACCGTGGTGTGCAAAGACTCATACCCGTTCGATTTGGGCGTGGAAACCCAGTCTTTTAATCGGCTAGGGTTAGGCCGATAATGATCCGTGACTATGCTATAAACTTCCCAACAATCCGACTTTTCGCGCTCCAATGGAACATCTAATACCACTCGGACCGCAAATAAATCATATATTTTATCAAAGGAAACATTTCCCTTTTTCAATTTATTGTAAATGGAATAAATAGATTTTGGTCGACCAATAATGGTATAATTCTTTTCGCGCGCATCCAACGATTTTTTGATGGGCCTAATAAAATGCTCCACAAAACTTTCTCTGCTTCGCTTATTTTCTGACAATTTATGAGCAATTTCTTTATAGGCTTCAGGCTCAGTAAACTTTAAACCTAAATCCTCTAATTCCGTTTTTATCGCATTTAAACCTAGTCGGTGCGCCAAAGGCGCATATAAATAAATAGTTTCTGAAGCAATTTTCAATTGCTTTTCTTTCGCCATACTCCCCAATGTGCGCATGTTATGCAAACGATCCGCTAGCTTGATCAAGATCACTCGGATATCATCAGAAAGCGTCAATAACATCTTTCTGAAATTCTCGGCTTGTTGGGATGTCCCATACTCAAATGTCCCCGCAATCTTTGTCAAGCCGTCGATGATCGACGTAATCTTAGGCCCAAAATCTTTATCTATTTCTTTTAAGGTAGTATTGGTGTCTTCAACCACATCATGCATTAAAGCCGAAATAATCGAAGTGGTCCCAAGCCCAATCTCTTCCACACAAATTTGCGCCACCGCTAAAGGATGGTAAATATAGGGTTCTCCAGATTTTCTGCGCATATCTTTATGCGCTTCAGCCGAGAGTAAAAAAGCTTTTTTTATTTGTTTGGCATCGTCATCTTTCAAAAAGGGTTTAGCCGTACGCAGTAATTTACGGTACCTTTTGAGTATCTCTAAACGTTCTTTTTCTATGTCGATGACAACGTTTTTCATTTAATCTTGTTGAATTAATGCTACAGCCATCGCGGATATTCCTTCCCTTCTTCCTACAAAGCCCATCCCCTCAGAAGTTGTAGCTTTAATCGAAATTTGATCCTCTTCAATGCCCATCACTAGGGCCAAATTCTCCTTCATCGCTGGAATATGTGCATTTAATTTCGGTTGATCTAAGATCACGGTCACATCCGCATTGCCCAATTCCCACCCCGCTTCCCGAATCATTTCCATGACTTTTTGCAATAAAATTGTAGAGGCTACCCCCTTCCAAATAGGATCTTTATCCGAAAAATGAAAGCCAATATTGCGCATATTGGCAGCCCCTAATAAAGCATCACACAATACATGACAGACGATATCTGCATCTGAATGGCCTAGAGGCCCATGATCTGAAGGAATTAAAATACCTCCTAACATGCATGGCCTTCCAGCAACCCATTGATGTACATCATATCCTTGACCTACCCGAATTTTCATATTATGCCTTTTTATAAATCAATGTATTGGATTTCCCTTCCTTAAATATTTTTTTAGCCCAATAATTCACTTCGCTTAAGGTGACTTTCGCCAAATTTTCAGATTCCAAATTAACCAAATTAACATCGCCTGCATTTGCGGCCATGGCTAAATTCATGGCGCGATTCAGCACTTCAACTTCCCCAAAAATCAAACTCGCCTCTGCCTGATTTTTAACTCGTTCCAAGTCTATCGTTTGAAAGGAACAATCCACAAAATCATGAATGGCTTGGTCCAATTCCTTCTCCGCCAATTCTAAATCAACTCCGTCACAAACTTGGCCTGAAATGATTAATAATCCAGGGTCTAAAGATCCCGTTTGAGAAACCGAGATTGAATCAAAAATTCGCTTGTTTTGAACCAAAGCTAAATATAAAAAAGAGGTTTCATTTCGACCCATTAAGTCGGACATCAAATCAATGGCATAAAATCCCTCATCATAGCGCCCCGGTACTGGATATGCCTTGTAAAAACGATTGGACGGAACCTTGTCCACAATTTCCATTCGACGATCTTCCATTTGTACAGGTTCTTTGGGCAATTGGCGTACAGGCTTATTCCCACCCGGAATAGGGCCAAACCACTTTTCAGCCAATGCCTTTGCCTCGGCAAATGTTACTCGGCCCGCTAAAACTAAAATTGCATTTGCCGGAACATAATATTTAGCAAAAAATGCTTTCACATCTTCTAAAACGGCTTCCTCGATGTGCTGAATTCCGGCACCAATTGTAGGCCAGCGGTATGGATGTTGGGTATAAATGAGCGGACGGAATTTCAACCAAACATCACCATAGGGTTGGTTTAGATAGCGTTGCTTAAATTCTTCGATGACGACTTTTCGTTGGACTTCCAGGGATTGAGGATTAAACGCCAATTGCAACATGCGGTCCGATTCCAGCCAAAAGGCTGTTTCAAGATTTTGATAAGGAACCGATATATAATAATTGGTTAAATCAGGCGTAGTAAAAGCATTATTTTCACCGCCCACTTGCTGCAAAGGACTATCGTAATTAGGAATATTTTTACTTCCACCAAACATCAGATGCTCGAAAAGATGCGCAAATCCCGTACGATTAGGATCTTCATCACGCGAACCCACATCGTAAATTACATCCATCACGGCGAGGGTCGATGTGTGGTCTTCATGAACAATAACTTGAAGTCCATTTGAAAGCGTAAATTGTTGATATGAAATCATGAAGGTCGAATCAAAAAAAAGAATTAAACAAATGTAAAAAATTAGGCCTAAAAACCACAGTGCTTAGTTACTTTTGCAATTCAATTTTATGACTTATGCGTAAAATCATTTTCCTGATACTTGTTTTCTGTCATTCGCAAGGCCTGGCGCAAATTCTTCAGGATGCCTATGCAAAACAATTAATTTCAACGGGATTAGATCATCTATATGCCTACGATTTTAAAGAATCGAATGCCGCATTTTCATTATTTAAATCGAAATACCCCAAACATCCCGCCGGATATTTGTTGACCGCCATGCTGATTCAGCAACAATATTTTCCGCTAAAAGATCACGTCAATCAAGGTAATACTTACGTCGACAACCTTGAAAAAGCGTTTGTTTTAGGGGAAGCGATGTATTTAAAAAATAACAATGATTTAGAATCCGCCTTTTTTTGCACCTCCGCTTTAGGATTTTTAGCAGCATATGAAGCGGATAATCAGAATTTTATCAAAGCGGTCAACTACGCCAAAAAATCATATCATTACATGAAAATTGGCCTCTTAAATTCAGATAAGCAACCCGAATTTCTGTATTCTTCAGGGGTTTACAATTATTACCGAATTTGCTATCCGGAAATTCATCCCATCCTAAAACCTTTTATGTTCTTCTTTGCGGATGGAAACAAGAAATTGGGTTTAGCGCAATTGGAAGCTGGCATTAAAAAAACAGTGTTTGTGAAAAATGAGTCACTATTTTACATTGGATATATTTACAACAAGTATGAAGGAACACCGGCCAAAGGACTTCCTTTTAGTTTAGAATTGACAAAAAAATTCCCAAACAATCATTGGTATTCCTTGCAAAGGGCAGAGTTATTATCGCTAACTGGCAATTACGAAGGGGCAAATGAATTCATCGAAAAATTAGAAAAAACAAAGTCTCCTTATTATTTAGGATGTGCCTTAACGTTTAGAGGTATGCGGGAAGAATTTGAAAATCGTAACTTAGCAGCTGCTGAATCTTTTTACACCAAAGCATTAGCCTTTCCATGGGAAGAACGATTTACCAAAGATATTAGAGGCTTAGCTTATTTGGGGTTAATTAGAATAGCACAAAAAAATAATCAGACAGCGAAAGCAAGAAAGTATAGCTCCATGGCTAAAGAATATATAGAATATAAAAATTCACTGATTGAATTTAGCCGGATTACCGGCCAATAAAGGCAACATTATGGAAAGTAGAGAAGCTGGTATCGAACGATTATATCCAAAAATTTGGGGAAGAATGGCGGCTAGATTTTATTATTTGAGGGAGCTGAGGCGCCAATTAGAAAAAGTCATTTCGTTGTTTGTGAAGAATTCCCCGCACCAATTATTAGCCGATTATGGCTGTGGAAATAAGCCGTACCAACCGTTATTCGACCCCTTTGTGGAACAATATATCGGCCTAGATCTTGCCCTAAATACCAAAGCTGACGTCACCATCAATCCTCAAGGAAAAATAGATCTGCCGGATGAGAGTGTTGGTTTTGTGCTTTCGACCCAAGTATTAGAGCATGTGGAAAACCCCAGTGAATACCTGAAAGAAGCTCATCGGATTTTACAAAAAGGCGGGAAATTAATTTTGTCTACACACGGATATTGGATGTTCCATCCGGACCCTACCGACTACTGGCGATGGACCTCCACAGGCCTACAAAAAATTGTAAAAGAGGCGGGATTTGAAGTGGTTTATTTTGAAGGAATTTTAGGCCGATCTGCGATGGGTCTCCAACTATTTCAAGATGGCATATTATTTAAAATACCACAGCCCTTACGATTTATTTGGGCTATGATCATGCAGCCCTTGATCATCTTTTTTGACAAAATCATTTTGTCAAGTTCTCGAAATCAAGATGCTTGTACTTTTATTTTAGTCGCTAAAAAATAAATGAAACTCTTAATCGCCCGGTCAAATTTCTTTTCCTATTCGGAAACTTTTATAGACCAACAAATCAGGCAATTAACTCCGCATGCCGTCTTGTATGAAGGTTGGCAACCAAGTAATATCCATGCTGGCGGTTCCATATATCCCTTTCCGTTAAACCTTTTGATTTTTAGAGGAAGCCTTCGGAATTTATTCCCGGCTTTCTATCAAAAAGTATATACGTATTTTTTAAAAAAATATTTACTGAAAACAGAAACCGCTTGTCTTCTGGCTAATTATGGGCCATTAGGAATGCATGTTTTTACCGCCTGCCAATCAATAAACATTCCTTTTGCGGTACATTTTCACGGCTTTGATGCCAGCGAAAAGAAAACAATTGCCCGCTATGGAGAGGAATATCGTACCATTTTACCTCAAGCCAAAGCGGTCATTGTCGTTTCCCAAGTCATGAAAATGGATATCGAAGAGATTTGCGGACCATTGAAAAACCTACATGTTTTACCTTATGGCGTGGATACAGAAAAATTTAAACCTGGGACTAAAGCGTCAAAAGAAACCATCCAATTAATTTCTGTGGGTCGTTTTACAGCCAAAAAAGCTCCCATCATGAGCATTAAAGCTTTTCAGATTTTGTTAGAAAAATTCCCAACGGCCTATCTTACGATGATTGGTGATGGGGAATTGTGGGAAGAGGCAAAAAAATATGTGGAGGAAAATGGCTTGGGGGAAAATGTAGCCTTCATGGGCCAACAAAAACCCGATTTGATTTTAGAAAAATTACAAGAAGCCGATATTTTCATTCAGCATTCCATAAAAACGCCCAGTGGCGATTCCGAAGGAACCCCTAATTCCATTTTAGAAGCGAGTGCCTGTGGATTGCCCATTGTTTCTACCTTGCATGCAGGGATTCCTGAAGCGGTTATTCAAGGAGAGACCGGAATATTGGTTCAAGAAAGTGATTTCAAGGCGATGGGAGAAGCATTAGTTTCATTAGCAAACGACCCGACACTCAGAATTAAAATGGGGGAATCTGCCAGAAAACACATGCTGAAAAATTATAAAATAAAAACACAAGCAGAAAAACTAAAGGGTCTACTGCAATAGCAGAAAAAAATCAGTTCTTTTTAGTGCAAATGTGTATTTTTGTCAATTACACAAATTAATCCATGGGGATAGTCATTCGTCAAAGTGCAAAAGCTTCCATCGTTACCTATTTAGGTACGGCGATTGGCACCTTCAACGTGATATTCCTTTACAATCAATTTTTATCTCAGGCCCAAGTAGGTTTAATTGCCGGAGCCTTAGTCAGTATTCCTCTTATTTTTGCTTCGTTTACCCAACTAGGAATTCCGCATATTGCGGTACGATTTTTTCCTCACTTTGACGATCCTGCAAAAGGCCACAATGGTTTTTTCGGGTTTTTAATGATTGCGCCGCTATTCGGTTTATCCCTTTTTGTTATTGGATATTTGTCTTTGCATGAGATTTTCAATCAAATTTACTCCGAAAACTCACCGCTCCTACCGACCTATTTTTACTACATGATCCCCTTAACGGCCAGCTATTTATACATGACCGTTTTGGAGGCCTACGCCAGAGTCCACCTTAGAATTGTAGTCCCAGCTATCATTCGTGAATTATTTTTACGCATTTCAAATGGCCTCTTAATTCTATCTTTTGGTTTGGGATATATCGATTTCCATCAATTAATTCAATGCATTACCTTATCCTATCTAATAGCCGTTCTTGGCTTTTTAGTTTACATCAAACAATTGAAACGATTTTATACAAGGCTTGACTTCTCATTTTTGAGGCAACCTATTTTCAAAGAAATGTTAGGGTATGGCGGCTGGGTTTTGTTGGCCGGTGCAAGCTTTACCTTGATCCAGCACATTGAAAAACTGATGCTTCCGGCTTATACGGGCGGATTGAGCACCACGGCTATTTTTGATATTAATTCACGCATGGGCTTAATGATTGCGATCCCAAGAAATGTGATTGCAGCCATCAGCACGCCTTTATTAGCCCAGGCATGGAAAAGAAATGACATTAGCCAAATAGAAGATATTTACAAGAGATCATCCCTTAATTTATTGATCGTAGGATGCTTTTTGTTTTTATTGATCTGGTGCAACTTAGATTTCATCTACCAAATTATCCCAAGACACGAAGTATATGAAACAGGGAAGTGGGTTGTGTTGATGGTGGGTATTTCAAAAATCATCGACATGGGCACGGGCCTGAATTCTGAAATACTGATCAACTCAAAATTTTATCGATACGACCTTTTATTTTACATCGTTTTAGCGGTGAGTGTTGTCGTAGGAAATTTGATTTTTATCCCATTGTACTCGTACAATGGCGCTGCATTAGCTGCATTAATGGCTTTGGCTTTGTACAATACGATCAAGTTTATTTTTATTTGGAAAAAAATGGGATTCCAACCCTTTGAAAAAAGAACGATCCTCATTATCGCAGTTAGCCTACTTATTTTTATCCTAGTCAGTCAAATTCCAATATTAACAGGAACTAAATGGTTCGCTTGGGCCATGAATATTGGCATTAGAACAATCGCCATTTCGGGCCTATTTTTGTTTGCAGGTTGGCAATTCAATTTATCCCCAGACTTGGAAATATTAATCAATAATTACAGAAAAAAATGAAGTTAATGTTGCTAGCGGGCGGGTTGCCACATTATTACAACCTCGTTTTAAATAAATTGCAACGTGATTTTAACGTAGAAATTAGCGTTGTTGTACCCAAGGGCAACGGGGCAACATTAGGTGCTGGGGTTTTTGAAAGTACCAACGGAATTGAATTTAAAGTCTACTTCCAAGAAGAATACACCACCTATTATGGCAAAAAATTCTTTAGGGGATTGCGCGAACTCATCAAAAAAGAGAATCCTGATATTTTAATGGTTAGTTGGCCTTACCAAGTATCTTTTGTTTTTTATCCTCTCTGGTACTTGTTTTTAAAGTGGAATAAAATTGCCTTAATTTCTAAGGAAATTCCATTCCAAGTACCACATTATGAAGAGGCAATTTCCTATTATACACAGGGTGGTGGAATTACGGAGAATAATCAATCGCATCAAAAAAATAATGCTTGGACCGCTAAAATTAAATTTTTAATTGTCAGAGAAACCCGAAAGATTTTTAGCCGCTTAGTCGACGCCCACATTAATTATCTGGAAGAGGCTCGCAGCCTTCATGCCAGCTATGGCGTGACTGCAAATCGGGTATTTATCACGGCAAATTCACCGGATACAGATGAGATTTTCAGGCATGAGGCAACGCTTCAACATGTTAAATCGAATCCATATCGACTGTTACACGTAGGCCGATTAGTGAAATGGAAACAAGTGGATTTGCTCATCGAGGCGGCGGTTGACTTGCGAAAAAAATATG
>CANIYB010000037.1 GCA_947471105.1 Cytophagaceae bacterium | reverse complement strand
TATGAAAAGTAGGAAGTAGTTCTTGGATTGTATCCAATGAAATTCCTACGGCTTGTGCGGCTAAAATGGCCGCAGACATATTGATTGCATTGTGTGGGCCTTGAATAGGTGCTGTTGCTAAATCGATTTCACCTGTTTTCAAGGTAATTTTGTCAGCGCTTATAAAGGCATCAGATTGATTATTTTTGAAGCTGATCGTACTAAACTGACTGGAAGGGACCCCTTTTTTATTTGCTTGGATCACTTCATCATCTTCCCAGAAAATACATGTTTTTGTCAAATCTGCATTTTGGAAAATTCTAAATTTAGACGCAATGTAATTCTCGAATTTGTACTCATAGCGATCTAAGTGGTCAGGCGTGATGTTCAATAAAATAGCTACGTCTGGACTAAATGAAATGCATCGGTCCAACTGGAAACTTGAAATTTCTAGGACATAATATTCATGGCTATTATCCAATACCTGTTTGGCGAAGCTTTGACCAATATTTCCTGCTAACCCAACGCGATACCCCGCTTCTTTTAAAAGATGATAGGTTAAAAGGGTGGTGGTCGTCTTTCCATTAGATCCGGTAATGGCGATTATTTTAGCTGAGGTATATCGAACGGCAAATTCGATTTCGGAAATTAGAGGGATATGCTTCTCTTTAATTTTTTTTACGACCTCATTTTTTTCTGGAATTCCAGGACTGATGATTACTTCATTTGCGCTGAGAATTTCTTCAAGCGTGTGCTGGCCTTCTTCGAAGCGGATGTTATGATCGGAAAGCGTTTTTTTGAATGCTTCTTTCAGTGTCCCTTGATCGGATAAAAACACGTCAAAACCCTTTGATTTAGCTAAAAGCGCAGCGCCTACACCACTTTCTCCCCCACCTAAAACAATTATTTTGGACATGTATGATTAATCGTAAATTATTAGAAACCGAATTTAATACAATTTATAAAATGTCTTTGACTAATGAAAACAGATCAGCCGACCATTGAAAAAAAATATGTGACAAAAAAAAGGCTGGTCGATTGACCAGCCTTTGATTATCATTTAAATAGGAATTTAAACTAATGAAATGCGTTTAAACATCGATATAGTTAAACCCTTTTGCTTATTTTCTAATAATTGACGTATTGTGATAGATGAATCTTTCACAAATTGTTGGTTTAAAAGCGTTTGCTCTCGGTAGAACTTTTCTAATTTACCAACGGCAATTTTTTCTAGCATAGCCTCAGGTTTCCCTTCTTGACGTGCTTGATCTTTACCAATTTCAATTTCTCTTTCAATTGTTTCAGCATCTACTCCGTCTTTGTCTAGGGCAACAGGTTTCATCGCGGTGATTTGCATGGCAATATCTTTACCGATTTCAGAAACATCTGCACCTTGAACATTTTCAAAGGCTACTAAAACACCAATCTTATTGTTTGAGTGGATATAAGAAACTACTTTCTCTGCTGAAATATTTTCATAGGCAGCTAATGTAATTTTTTCACCAATTCGACCTGTTAACTCGATGATGTGACCTTCTACCGAACGACCATCAGCTAAAGGCTCAGCTAATAAATCATGAGCAGAAGGAGCATGAGATGCTGCAGCCTTGTCAATGATTGATTTAGCTAAATTATTAAAATCGGCTACTTTTGAAACGGGTTCTGTTTCACAAGCTAAGGCAATTAACTTACCATTTGAATGGTCAGCTGAAAGCGCTACAAGCACCACACCTTCGTTGGTAGCATTGTCGGCACGCTTAGCAGCAACTTTTTGTCCGGCTTTACGTAGCACGTCGATCGCTGCTTCGAAATCTCCTTCGGCTTCCGTCAGGGCTTTCTTGCAATCCATCATTCCGGCGCCAGTCATTTGGCGTAATTTATTAACGTCTGCGGCTGTAATTGACATTGTATGAATATTTATTCTTGTTCTGCTTCTTTTTCGTACTTAGCGGCTACCTTAGCTGCTTCTATTTCTGCTTCGTTGTCAACGGCACGTTTTGCCTCTTCTTCTTCAGCTACACGCGCATCATCTTTATCTTGCTTTCTTTCAGCTAAACCTTCTTCAATTGCTTTTCCAATAGCTGAGGTAATCACAGAGATTGATTTGTATGCATCATCATTCGCTGGAATAGGGTAGTCCACTAACTCAGGGTTTGAGTTTGTATCACACATTGCGAATACAGGGATACCTAATTTCTTAGCTTCTGAAACAGCGATATGCTCACGCTTCACATCCACAACAAATAATGCAGCTGGAAGGCGAGTTAATTCGGTGATTCCACCTAATACGCGCTTTAATTTCTCTTCTTCACGAGTCATCATTAAACGCTCACGCTTGGCAAGTGTTTTAACAATTACTTCGTCTTTTAACATTTTATCGATGCTAGACATCTTTTTGATCGACTTACGTACGGTCGCAAAGTTGGTCAACATCCCACCTAACCAACGATCCGTTACGTAAGGCATGTTTAATTTGCTTGCTTCCGCAGTTACCACTTCTTGGGCTTGCTTCTTAGTTGCAACAAACATGATTTTACGTCCAGAACGAACAATTGCACGCATCGCGGCAGAAGCTTCTTCTAGGTTAGTAATGGTCTTGTTAAGATCGATGATATGAATACCATTCTTCTCCATAAAGATGTATGGAGCCATTTTTGGATCCCACTTACGCGTCAAGTGACCGAAGTGAACACCTGCGTCAAGCAGGTCATTGTAGCTTAATTGTGCCATTTTTTGAGTTTAAATATGAATAAATAAAAAATGTGGAAAAGGCATCGGCAACACACAAGCCCTTTCCACGCAAAACGAATACTAACGTTTAGAGAATTGGAATCTCTTACGTGCTTTTCTACGTCCTGGTTTTTTACGCTCCACCATACGGGGATCACGTGTTAAAAAACCTTCTTTTTTCAAAGGGGAACGCAATTCAGAGTCTTGTGTTTGAAGAGCTCTTGAAATAGCTAAACGTAACGCTTCAGCTTGTCCTTTAATTCCACCGCCATCAATTCTGGCTGTGACATCAAAAGAACCTGCCGTATTTGTTAGCGCGAATGGCTGATTAACCACAATCTGAAGAATTTCAGAAGGGAAATAATGAGCCAATGTACGACCATTGATTTTAATTTGGCCTTGACCAGGAGTCATCGAAATACGAGCTATCGCCGTCTTTCTTCTACCAATTTTATTTAATGTTTCTGCCATTTGATTGAGGATTGATCCTAATTTGGATCATATTGTCCGTTAAAACTTTATTTCTTTAGGTTGTTGGGCCGCATGTGGATGAGAAGGTCCCGCATATACAAATAGGTTGTGGAATAATTCACGACCTAGACGATTTTTTGGTAACATACCTTTCACAGCTGCTTCGACTACACCTCTTGGATTTTTGACCAAAACTTCACGTGGCGTAGAAAAACGTTGACCCCCAGGATAACCCGTATGACGGATGTAAACCTTGTCGGTCATTTTCTTACCAGTCAAACGAACCTTGTCCGCATTGATAACAATCACTTGATCGCCACAATCTACGTGTGGGGTGAATGAAGGCTTGTGCTTACCACGAATAATTTTCGCAATTTCAGAACACAAACGTCCTAATATTTGATTTTCAGCATCTACCACTACCCAGGCTTTCTCTACAGTAGCCTTATTCGCGGAGATTGTTTTGTAACTTAAAGTATCCACTTATATTATTATTTAACTGTTTGAATCAATTCCAACCAGACTACGGAATATGTCTAGAGATTTGATTATGACCTATTTTACAACTAAACGGGCATTCAATCGAAAAAATGGGAGTGCAAATTTAGAAAATCAAAATGTGATATGCAAATGCTTTTGAAATGTTTTGATAAAAAATGTGGCCTATGCCTATAAATGAATAAAGGAGGCTAGCGCCTCCCTTAAAATTATCCTTTAAAATCAGTGGATTTATAATCCCGTCATATCAAAAGTATCCATAAAAGCTGTGGTAAATTTGCCGGATTTGAATCCAGGGTCGTCCATCAACTTAATATGAAAGGGTATCGTTGTTTTAATTCCTTCAATCACAAATTCCTGTAGGGCTCTTTTCATACGAAGTAAGACTTCCTCTCTACTTTGGCCACTGACAATCACTTTTGCGATCATCGAGTCGTAATTAGGAGGAATGGTATAGCCTGAATATACATGTGAGTCGATTCTGACGCCATGTCCACCGGGCAAATGCAAATTGGTAATTTTCCCTGGGGAAGGCCTAAATCCATTCCCTGGATCTTCAGCGTTTATTCTGCATTCAAGTGCAAATAATTTAGGGAAATAATTTTGACCCGAAATAGCGATGCCTGCAGCTACTTTGATTTGTTCCTTAATGAGGTCAAAATCAGTCACTTCCTCTGTGATCGGATGTTCCACTTGGATTCTCGTATTCATTTCCATGAAATAGAAATCTCCATTTTTATCCACTAGAAACTCGATGGTTCCTGCTCCTTCATAGCCGATCGCGGTGGCACCGGCAATCGCCGCATCCCCCATTTTTTTACGAAGATCATCTGTCAATGCGGGAGATGGAGTTTCCTCACATAACTTTTGGTGGCGTCTTTGAATAGAACAATCACGTTCTGAAAGGTGGCAAACTTTGCCAAATTTATCGCCTACCACTTGGATTTCGATATGTCTTGGTTCCTCGACAAACTTTTCCATGTACATTCCATCATTGCCAAACGAGGCTGCAGCTTCCATTTTTGCATCATCCCATAACTTTCGGAATTCAGATTCCTCCCGAATGATGCGCATTCCACGTCCTCCTCCTCCAGCAGTTGCCTTGATGATGACTGGATATACAATGGTTTTGGCTAATTCTATGGCTTCCTCCACGGTATCTAACAAACCATCAGAACCTGGAATGACAGGAACTCCTGCCTTTTTCATGGTATCTTTGGCCGTGGCCTTATCTCCCATGGAATTAATCATTTCGGCTGATGCACCTATGAATTTAATTCCATGTTCAGAACAAATTCTTGAAAACTCGGCATTTTCAGATAAAAAACCATATCCCGGATGTATAGCATCTGCTCCAGTAACTTCGGCGGCAGAAATGATGGCAGGAATACTTAAATAAGATTGTCGGCTGGGAGGCGGGCCTATACATACGGCCTCATCTGCAAAACGAACATGTAAACTGTCTCGATCTGCCGTTGAAAAAACAGCCACTGTTTGGATGCCCATTTCCCGACAAGTCCGTATGATCCGAAGGGCAATTTCCCCACGATTCGCAATTAATATTTTCTTAAACATAAATTATGCTATTTCTACCAAGAATAGTGGTTGGTCAAATTCAACCGGTGTGGCATTTTCAACCAAAATTTTAACAATTTTGCCAGTGATCTCTGAATCAATTTCATTAAAGAGTTTCATGGCTTCAATCATACATACGGTTTTCCCAGGTTCTACCATGGAGCCTACTTCGATAAAGTTTTCTTTATCTGGTCCGGCTGCCCGGTAAAATGTTCCTATCATAGGAGATTTTACAGTATATAAATGATCCGTACTTGATATGCTTGGTGCCGTAGGGGCGGATGCCTCTTCCGAATATGCGATAGGTGCAGGAGCTGGTGCAGCGGCCATTTGTACTACAGGCGCGGCTGAACTATGTTTTTTTACGGAAACCTTTAATCCTTCCGTTTCTATACTCACTTCTGCTAAAGGTGATTTAGCGATATAATCTAAAAGTCTTTGTATTTCTTTAGTATCCATTTTTAAATTATTTTACTCGTGTAAAGGTAGATAAAATTATTTTACACGCTCTGCATAAGCGTAGGTTCTTGTGTCAACTTTAATGATTTCGTCTTGTTCGATGAAAATTGGGACGGTGATGGTGGCTCCAGTCTCAACGGTAGCCGGTTTTTTCGGTGAATTTGCTGTATCCCCACGCACACCAGGTTCGGTATAAGTGACTTTTAATTCAACAAACGGAGGTAATTCACATGAGATTGCCTGTTCGTTCTCGGTGTTGATTAAAATCTCAACCTCCTGTCCCTCTTTCATCAAATCTGCCATGACCACTAAATTAGAGTTCAATAAAATTTGCTCAAAAGATTCATTGTCCATGAAGTTGTACCCAAATTCATCTTTATAAATAAATTGGAATTTTCTGCGTTCTACACGAACAGGATAGATTGCCACACCTGAATTAAAGGTGTTGTCAATCACTTTTGCCGTGTTTAATGAACGTAATTTTGTTCGTACAAACGCTGGACCTTTTCCGGGTTTTACATGTAAAAACTCAATGATTGAAAATAAATCATCATTAAATTTAATCACCATTCCATTTTTAATATCTGCTGTAGTTGCCATGCTTGTTTATTTTTTTGGATCATAGGCCCATTTTACATAAGCGGATGCCCAAGTAAATCCTCCCCCAAATGCTGCTAAAATTAAATTATCTCCTTTTTTTAATTGATTTTCATAATCCCAAAGACACAAGGGAATTGTGGCCGCGGTGGTATTTCCATATTTTTGAATATTCAACATCACCTTATCTTCTCCAATATTCATTCGACTTGCCGTAGCGTCAATAATTCGTTTATTGGCCTGATGAGGAACTAAAAACCGAACATCCTCTCCGGTCAATTGATTTCTTTCCATGATTTCGGCTGAAATATCGGCCATGCGGGTGACCGCAAATTTGAAGACCGACTGTCCTTCTTGGCGGATATAGTGCAATTTTTGATCAATCGTTTCATGCGTAGGTGGATAGGCGCTGCCGCCTCCTTTTTGCATCAAACTTTCGCAACCTTCTCCATCGGATTTTAAGATAAAATCTTGAACACCTAAGCCATCATGACTTGCTTCTAGCAAAACGGCTCCAGCTCCATCGCCAAATAGAATACAAGTAGTTCTATCTGTATAATCTACGATTGAGGACATTTTATCCGCACCTACTACAATGATTTTTTTATAACGACCGGATTCAATAAATACGGTCCCAGTAGCTAAGGCATTTAAAAAGCCAGAACAGGCCGCAGCTAAATCAAATGAGGCGGTCTCTCGGATGCCCACTGCTTTGCAAATTAAATTAGAGGCGGATGGGAAAAAATAATCAGGGGTAACCGTGGCGCAAATAACTAAATCGATTTCTTCAGGCTTGGTATTTGTTTTAGCTAACAAGTCTGAAACTGCTTTAGCAGCCATCACGGAAGTCCCTTGTCCTTCTCCTTTTAAAATACGCCTTTCTTTAATTCCTGTTCTTGATGTAATCCACTCATCATTGGTCTCTACTAATTTTTCTAATTCTTCATTCGTAAGCACATACTCTGGAACATATCCTGAAACTCCTGTAATGGCTGCACTAATTTTATTTTGCATGGTTCTCTTCGACCTCCTGTGTTTTGTTATTTTTCTTCAAATTTTGCCTTAATTTTTTGGCATACATTTGAATCAACGACTGATTTACAAAGCTTAATCATATTTTTAATCGCCTTTGGGCTTGATGCTCCGTGGGCTATAATTACATTTCCATTGATGCCTATAATGGGGCTTCCTCCATAATTTTCATAATTGGTATTCTCCACAAAATCATTCATCATTCCCTGCTCCTTCATGATGTTATAAATTGACTCACCCATTTTTAAGACTATATTTCCGGTAAATCCATCGGTGACAATCACATCAGCCTTATTACGAAATAAATCTTTTCCTTCTATATTTCCTATAAAATTTATGTTAGAATTTTCCTTTAATAAAGCATGCGTGCCTTGAGCCAAGATACTCCCTTTTTGCTCCTCTTCTCCAATGTTCATCAAACCCACACGTGGATTCGTTTGTCCGGTTGTTGATTCAAAATAGATCGAACCTAACTCCGCCCATTGAGCTAACATCTCAGGTTTGCAATCCGCATTGGCCCCTATGTCCAACATGATCGCGTAACGGCCATCGACCTGAGGTACAAAACCTGCGATCGCAGGCCTCTGAATTCCATTGATTGTTTTTACGGAAAAAAGTGACCCCACCATCATCGCTCCTGTATTTCCTGCTGAAGCAAACACATCTGCTTTCCCCTCTTTTAAAAGAGAAAACCCAATGCCGAT
This sequence comes from Cytophagaceae bacterium, assembly GCA_947471105.1. GTDB lineage: Bacteria > Bacteroidota > Bacteroidia > Cytophagales > Spirosomataceae > Aquirufa. The sequence continues at coordinate 4,809 of CANIYB010000037.1, read as the reverse complement.
GCTGGAATTGGGTTTTTGACTTAATGCTTTTGTAGGATGTTCTCCCATTTCAATCACCTGTTCTGCATGAATGACGCGGACCTGTGAGCTTGAGAAATTTCGGGATTTAAATAAATTATTAATGGTGTCTTGAGGTCCTATGGCTAGTATAGTTTCCCCGATGGTCAACAAATCAATTGATTCTATTATTCCATCAATCACTGCCTCTGGAGCATAATCTCCTCCCATCACGTCGATTGCTATATTCATTTGTTTTGGTTTCAATACTAAAATCGTAACGCAAAAATAGTATTAAATTTAGTCAAAAAATAGCATTTTAACGGGATATTTTCGCATGTGCGAAAATACGTTGGTCTGGCGACTGATTATGCTTTTCCAGTGTAACCTTCTACAATCATTTTGCCTTTGTAGTATAAGTTACCCTCATGAGCATGTGCACGATGGAATAAATGTGTTTCGCCTGTTTGGCTATCCACCGCTAATTGCCTTGGAGTACCAAAGTCATGCGCTCTTCTCGTATCACGTCTTGTCTTAGAAATTTTTCTTTTAGGATGTGCCATTGTATTGTTCTTTAATTATTGTCTTTTAAATTTTTTAATGCGGCCCAACGTGGGTCCATGTCCTCTTCTGCTTTTTCAGTTGAGTTTTCGTCCAAAACTTTTTCGGTCGAATAAATAAACTGATTTCCTTCCAAGGCTTCCGCCTCATGGATGTACCGAGGATGTAATTTTTTCATAGGTACTTGCAATGCTATGAAATCAAACAAATCCTGCGATAAATCTAATTTGGGAGATTTCCTGTCGATTAAAAACAAGTTGTTTCCCATTTCCTCTGAGTGATCCGAATACTTATAAATAAGTTTTTCATCTACCTCAAACGGATAATCAAATTCTTCTAAGGATCGGTCACAAATTAATCGAATCGACCCCTCAATTTTTAAGCCTACTTGTATCATGGTTGCAGACTTATTTAGCTCTACAACGGAATGAAACTGCCCTTTTTCCACCCATTCTTGCTCAAAGGCTTGGAAGAAATCATCCGCCCCTTCAAAGGTATATCGATACGATTTATCTTCTAAAGAAAGTATGGGTATCTGATATGCGTCTAAAACTTTCATTTCCAAAGGTGGATAAAAAAAGGAATGCAAAATTAGGCAAATTTTATTAAAGAGCAAATCATCAAATAACAATTTCGTAAAATCTTACGACCTTTGTGGGCATGAGTCCAAGGAATAAGGTTGTCATTTGTTATTTATCGGGTCTAATCTTTTTTGAAGTCGTGGTTTTGACCTATGTTTTTTCATTTGATCGCCTGGATCAAATGAGCCTTATTAATTCATTTCATTCCCCTGAGGCAGATTTTTTGTTTAAAATCATTAGTTCGGGGGCAGAAATAACGATCCCAATTTTGTTTTTGGGATATCTTATTTGGAAAAAAAGCGATTTGTTGAAATCCTATGTGATCGCCTATATTTTTTCTACCCTTATTGTCCAATTTCTAAAATTAATCGTTTTTAAAGACGCATTGCGGCCGCTTGCCTATTTCAAAGGGCAGGAGCATTCCTGGCATATCGTTCAAAACCTTTTGATCAGCGAATATAATAGTATGCCTTCGGGTCACACTTCGGCAGCTTGGTTTATGTGTTTTTGGATTTCTTTGGTGGTAAAAAAGCCTTTTCTAACGCGATTAATAATTTTTTATGCCATATTAGTTGCGTATTCGAGGGTTTATTTATTCCAGCATTTTCCTGTTGACACAGCTGTAGGGGCTATGATTGGCACTAGTGTTTCGCTTTTAGTTTATTATTTGAATGTCTCAAAATCCGATATAAAATGATTTCATATCTTAAGCGTTACCCTCATTTATGCTGGATTTTTTTAGGCGGCCTTTTCTTTTTGCCCAATTTAGGCGCCTCACACCTTTTTGATTGGGATGAAATAAATTTTGCGGAGTCGGCGCGTGAAATGGTCGTCAGTCAGGATTTCCTAAGTGTTCAAATTAATTTTTTACCATTTTGGGAAAAGCCCCCTTTATTCATTTGGCTGCAAGCACTTAGCTTTATTTTCTTTGGTACTTTTACCGATCATGCTTGGACGAGCATGGAATTTGCCGCTCGTTTTCCCAATGCGATTGTGGGAATATCCACACTAGTAATCATTTTCAATGTAGGCAAAAAGTACTTTTCTGATAATTTTGGACACCTTTGGGCTTTTTCTTACCTAGCGGCGATTACCCCGCATGTGTATGCAAGTTCTGGGATTATAGACCCTCTCTTCAACTTATTTATATTTTTAGGCATCTACTATTTTGCCGAGTATTATGCGGATTCTTCTCGGATAAAAAATGCCATTTTATCTGGGGTGATGATCGGATTAGGGATGTTGACGAAGGGCCCGGTTGCCTTATTATTGTGGGGCTTAACTTTATTGGTTTTCGGCATATTCCATAGAAAGGAAGTTTTAAATCGTTTTTATATCCTGCTTAAAGGTGCGATTTTGTCTGCCGTTTTAGCTTGTTTATTTTTTGTTTCTTGGTACGGACTCATTGCTTTAAAATTTGGAACGGGAATTATCGAAGATTTTTTTGCGTATCAGATTCGACTGTTGACTACCGGGGATGCCGGCCATGGCCAACCGTTTTATTACCATGCCTTGGTTTTATTGTTGGGCTGCTTTCCTATTTCTATTTTAGCCTTAAATCGAATATTTGTCAAAAAAGAATCGACCACTTTTGCTTCCTGGATGAAAGTTCTTTTTTGGGTGGTTTTGATTTTGTTTAGTTTGGTCAAAACGAAGATTGTTCATTATTCTTCCATGTGCTGGCTGCCAATCACCTTTTTTTCTGCCCAGGTATTGGTTGGTTGGTATGAAGGGAATGTTCCTTTAAGCCGATTTAAATCAGCCCTTTTTGTTATTATCGGATTGTTATTGGGACTAATTTTTACCTTAGTTCCTTTGATAGGAGAAAATCCAAACGCCTTTTTGCCCTACATTCAGGATGGATTTGTTCGTGGAAATTTGCAATCCCCAGTGGCTTGGGATGGATTTGAAAAATGGATTGGTGTGATTTGGGCAGCTGTGATTCTATATTCTGCATGGGGTAAAAACGGAAAGAGTTTTCAGAAGTTTTTAACATGTATGGCAGTAGTCACCTGTTTAATCTTCGCTTATTCTAGGTTTGTCGTACCTAAGATCGAAGGCTATACGCAGGCCACGCCCATCGATTTTTACATCGCCAAATCAGGCCAAAAAGTATATGTTGAGACCGTTGGGTTCAAATCTTTTGCTCACTTATTGTATTTTCAGAAACAAGGGGGAAGTCCGACGGGCGAGGAATTAATGAATCGATCCTCGGTAGACCGACCTACATTTTTTGTCATGAAGTCTGATGCCGAGGATCGATTTAAATACCATCCCAACTTGATTTTAATCAACGAGGAGAATGGATTTCTATTCTATAAACACAGGTAATTAATTCTTTAATTCTGTTGCTGAGAAGAAAAATGCGGCCTCTAAAGCTGCGTTTTCATTCGAGTCTGAGCCATGTATGGCATTTGCCTCCATGGATTTTGCAAAGCGATTTCGTATGGTTCCTTCCGCTGCATTGGCAGGGTTCGTTGCACCGATCAACGTACGAAAATCTTCTACCGCATTTTCTTTTTCTAAGACCATTGGAATAATGTCATTTGACGACATATAATCACATAGGCTTTGGAAAAAAGGCCTTTCCTTATGAACCTCATAAAACTTACCAGCTTCCTCTGGACTTAATTTAACTTTTTTAAGGGCAATGATTTTAAATCCAGCTTCCTCAATTTGTTGAATAATGGGGCCCGAAAAGCCATCTGAAACGGCATCGGGTTTAATCATGGTAAAGGTTCTATTTGTGGGCATGTGTAAAATTTTATACAAATTTATCTCTAACTTTGCGAACGCCCAAATTTATTTATGGCTGCAAATATTCATATGTCTTCAATTTCTGCTTTACAAGCAAAATTATTACCAGGTCAAAAGGCGGTTATTACCACTCATTTTAATCCAGATTCGGATGCGATTGGTTCAAGTCTGGCTTGGCAACAATATTTAACATTAAAAGGGCTACATGCTCAGGTGATTGTGCCTTCTGCAGTGTCACAAAATCTTCAATGGATGCCAGGTGCATCAGCCATTTTAAATGCTGAAAACCCCATTCAAAAGGTTCAAATTGCACCCTTAATCGAACAGGCGGATTGGATATTTTGTTTGGATTTTTCTGGTTTACAGCGACTCCATCAATTATCTTCTTTGGTTAAACATGCTCGGGGAACTAAAGTAGTGATCGATCATCATTTAGATCCGGAGGATTTTGCTGATTATTATTATCATCGAACAATCGCTGCGTCAACATGTGAATTAATTTATGATTTGATTGTTGAGTGGGGGGATGAGGAATTAATCAGTGAAGAGATGGGAACATGCATGTATTCGGGCATTATGACTGATACAGGCAGTTTTAGACATCCCAATACAACGGCTCACGTACATGAAGTAGTCGCCAGTTTGATTAAATTAGGCGTCAATACTAATGCGATTCATCGAAAGATTTTTGATTCTGCTTCCATAGACCGATTAAAATTTTTAGGCCATATTTTAGCTAATCGTTTGGAGTATTTATCCGAGTATCATTTGGCATTAATGTGGATTACGGAGGAGGATTTAGTCCAGTTTAATTCTCAAGCTGGTGATACCGAGGGAATTGTAAATTATGGATTACAGATTGCTGGGGCCATTTGGGCCATCTTGTTAATTGCCAGACCGGATGGAATTAAAT
>CANIYB010000036.1 GCA_947471105.1 Cytophagaceae bacterium | reverse complement strand
GAGCTAAATAATTAGCCAATAGGTCTATTTCATGGCTTTCAAAACCTAATCTTTTCATTCCCGTATCTAATTTGATATGGATTTTAATATTTTGTTCATTTATAAGACAATATTCATCTATTGCTCTTAGTAATTCGAAATTGAAAATTTCTGGCTCGAGCGAATATTCTATGAGTTTGGCAAATTCTTCTATTTGTGGGTTCATCACCATGATGGGTGAATAAATACCGTTTTTTCTTAATTCAACTCCTTCATCGGTATAAGCTACTGTTAGGTAGTCCACGCCTTGTTGTTGGAGTATCTGACCTATTTCCACTGCTCCCGCACCGTAAGCAAATGCTTTAATCATGACCATTAATTTGGTCTCTAACCCTATTTTATTTTTATAGTAACTTAAATTATGTTGCAGCGCATCTAAGTTGATTTCCAGTTGGGTGCAATGTGATTTATTTTCTAGGGCATGCACTAGTTTTTCAAAATTGTATTTTCTTGCTCCTTTTAATAATATAGCGGCATTAAATAAGGAATTTAGCCTCCCTGATTTTAGAAAATCGTCTGTTGATTGATATACTTCAATTCCGGCAATTTTATCTTTGTTTCGCGAAATTTGACTTCCTATTCCAATGATCAAATCTATTTTTAGATTTTTAATCATGGAATTTATTTGCGTATATAAGTTCTCTTCCGGTAGGCCAATTTCTAAAAAATCGCTTAAGATTACGATCTTTTTCTTAGTCTCATATTTCAATAACAGGGGTAAGGCTAATCTTAACCCATCCATGTCGTTGTTGTAGGAGTCATCAATTATTTTAATATCTCTAAGCCCTTCTTTTATTTCGAGCCTCATGGAAATGGGCTTTACTCTCTTTATCGCTTGGTTTAACGCTAAGTTATCCATGCCTAAGGCATGAGCCATGATTAAACAATGGCATATATTTTCTAGCGAAGCTTCATCTGTTAATTCAGTTTTTATGTCAATAAAAGGTTCGCTTTGAGCCGCTTTCTTTAATTTTATTTGAGTTTCATTAGCCGATCTATTAAAATGAACAAATACATTTTTAGTTGGATCTTCTGTGCTCCATTCGATCAGTTCAATGGTTGGATTTATATTTTTAATGAAGGTTTGAATTACTTTATCCCAATGGCCTGATCGATAAATCAGTGTTTTGCTATTTTTGAAGAGCAACAATTTCTCTTGTAGTTTCTGTTCTTCATGAATAAAATTAGCGCCATGAGCTTCTCCAAAATGAGTTAATATTCCATAGCTAGGTTTTAATATAGCTTCTAGATTTTTCATTTCACCCGGTTGTGAAATACCAGCTTCAAATATTCCCAAATTATGACTGGATTTCATAGTCCATACAGACAGTGGAACCCCTATTTGTGAATTAAAACTTTTTGGACTTTTGACTAAATGATAAGTGCCATTCAGTAAAGTTGCAAGCCACTCTTTACAAATTGTTTTACCATTTGATCCTGTAATTGCGACCAAATTATATGAAAACGTACTTCGATGTTGGGCTGCTAAATTTTGTAATGTTTGGATGCTATTTTCTACCAAATAAAAATCAGCATCGTTCCATTTTTTTGCTTTCTCTGATAAAATACTAGTCCATGCTTCATTTTCAACGACAAATTCTTTTACGCCGTTTTTATAGAGATTCTCAATGTATTGATGCCCGTCATGATGAATTCCCCTGACTGCAAAAAAAGCCGTGTTCGCTGCGTCATAAATCTGCCGGCTATCTAAGCTAATCAATGATGATTTTAATGATTGGGGTTGTAAAGTGTGAATCATATACTATTATTCATTTCGCAATAGGCTAAAATACAAAAAGGCAAGGAAACATTTCCTTGCCTTTAAAATAAAATCGTAATTTTTTATGCTTCTAATGCAGCAACACCAGGTAAAATTTTGCCTTCCATGTATTCAAGCAATGCACCCCCACCTGTCGACACATAACTTACTCGGTCACCATATCCCGCATTATTTACCGCCGATGCGGAATCTCCGCCACCTATTAATGAAAATGCTCCATTGTCTTCCGTTGCTTTTACTACAGCATCGGCAATGGCATTCGTACCTTTAGCAAAATTGGGAAATTCAAAAACACCCATAGGTCCATTCCATAAAATTGTTTTTGATTCTGCGATAATTTGTTGGAATAATTCTATCGATTTAGGGCCAATATCTAAACCTTCCCAACCATCAGGAATTTCACCTTTATTCACAATTTGTCTATTGGCATTATTATTAAAATCATCTGCACACAAATTGTCCAATGGCATGTAAATATTAACACCTTTAGCTTTTGCTTTTTCAATGAGTGATTTGGCTAGTTCTACTTTATCCGGCTCTGAAATTGATCGACCAATTTTCCCACCCTCAGCTAAAGAGAATGTGTAGGTCATTCCACCACCAATAATTAAATTGTCTACTTTATCTAACAGTTGTTCGATAATTAATATTTTATCAGAAATTTTTGAACCACCCATGATGGCAGTAAAAGGTCTTTCAGCGTATTCTAATATCTTTTGGGCATTTTCAATTTCAGCTTGCATGACAAATCCTGCTACTTTTTCACTGAAAAATTGGCCTATGACCGCAGTGGAAGCATGTGCTCTATGCGCAGTTCCAAAGGCATCATTTACCCATACATCCCCTAATTTGGACAGTTTTTCCGCAAATGCTTTGTCTCCTTTTTCTTCCTCCTTATAAAAACGCAAATTTTCCAAAAGTAAAATTTCGCCAGCTTCTAATTCAGATGCTAATCTAATGGCCTCTTCGCCTATGCAATCGGGTGCAAATTTAACCTTTACCCCAAAAACGATGGATAAGGGAGTAACCAAATGTCTCAACGAATATTTTTCAATAGGGCCATCTTTAGGTCTGCCCAAATGTGACATTAAGATGACAGATCCACCATCATGAATAATCTTTTGAATGGTTGGGATCGTAGCCTTAATTCTTGTGTCATCTGTAATTTCAAAACGCTCATTTAAGGGCACATTAAAGTCTACGCGAACTAATGCTTTTTTACCAGCAAAATTAAAGGTTGAAACTGTTTGCATATTTATTTTGTTTCGAAATTGTTTTGTAAAATTGACCTTATTTCAGGAGATGCAAATATACTATTGTTTTGCAAATTGTTGAAATAATCTAATTTTATGTTTAAAAACTTGAAATTTATCTACAAATAGTACAATTTGTATTTTTATTTATATTTGAAAATGATCCAAAAGCCCATTCCCGACTTATCACCTTTTTACTACTGGGAAAATTTTAATTATGTTTTAGGGTATGTGAAAAAGCAGTATCAAAATTTATTGTCGGATTCAGAAATTACTTTCATTCAAGATTTTGAAAATCTATCGAAAGAATCGCAATGTCTTTACCTTCGATTGGCGAGTAGACGCGCGACGTGGTTTAGGGAAGAAAAACTTAGTTATGGAGAAATTTCTAATATTCCTTTATGCTTAAATGAGTTAGGAGAAAACGGTTTTATTCGTTTTGCTTCAACTCAAGATTCAGTTAATCTAGGTCCTATATTGTCTGTATTTTCAAAGAAGGAATGCATCGCTTTGGCATCTAATTTGCCTCATTTTCCTAAATACCCATCCAATATATCAAAAGACGATTTAGTTGATTTATGTAAGCCTTTTGGTATTGAAATACTAAAGGAGATGAACAAAATTTCGGGTCGGCTCATTTGCCCGGTCCAATTGGAATATTTTACATTTATTCAATTCTTGTTTTTTGGCACAAAATTTCGGGATATGTCTGAATTCGTCATTCGGGATTTAGGCCATAGACAATATGTTGAAGTCAATGAAGAGGAATTTATTCCCTATTTTCAGTCGAGAAAGGAGGCCGTAGAAAAGTGGAAAATAAGTCTTTGGCGGGAACGCTTTCAAGAATTGTCAAAGGATTCTGCGTCAACGTATGAATTAGTTGAATCATGGAATCAAGATATTCTACCCATATATGATGATATTTCGGATGTGGCTCTGGGTTCCTTTGAGCGTGCCTTATTTTCGTTGGGTCGTTGGCTTGAACGCCTTGGCTTTTTGGAAATGGCGTTAGACATTTATGAGCCAAGTTTATCTAGCTTATCTTTAGAACGTCGAGTCAGAATTTTGGCCAAATTAAAGCGGATTGAAGAAGCATTGATGTGGGCAAATGTGGGAATAGAAATTGCTTTTTCACCCAAAGAAATACATTTTTTTGAAGACTTTATTTTAAAGCAAAATTCCAAGAAGCATATTAAAGCGGTCACTCAATCGTTAAAATCATCTCCCACTTTATTGATTGATATTAAATGGAAGGGGAATGTTGAAATGGGTGTCATGCATTATTTTGAGAATCTGGGTTATTCAGCCTACTTTACTGAAAACCATCTTTGGAAAAATATACTGGGTATAATAGGTTGGGATTTGATTTTTGATGAGAAGCAAACTGGGATGCATCATCCTTTTCAGTGGGCGCCAAGCCATTATTCTTCTGATGTGTTTACCATAGGAAAAGAAAAAGATTTTGAAGACAAAATCAGTTTATTGGGTTCTATTGATTCATTCATTATTTATGCGTTAGAAATTAAGGAAAACCATGAAGGTAAATTGAATCCTTTGATCGATTGGTACACACTTGATATTCAATTAATTCGGGAGTTGGTTCATCGAGTGCCCTTCGAAAGTTTATCCACGGTTTTACGTTATTTATGGACACATTTATCTACGCATGCCAAAGGGTTTCCTGATTTGTTTATTTTCAAAGATTCAGAATATCAATTTATCGAAGTAAAATCACCCACGGATCACTTGTCAGCGATTCAATATTTTTGGCATGATTACTTAAAACGGACTGGGATTGAAACCGAATTATACCGTGTAGTTTGGATTGATTAAAGGGGCATTAAAATAAATAGTTCATAAAACTTGACAACCTTTTAAAAATCGGTTACATTTCCGAAGAATCACAAACGTTCTTTCTTCTTTAGGTCCTATTTGATTCCTAGGGCATTTTCCACCATTTAAATTGTATGCTTATGAAAGTGCAAGTTCACGCCATTCACTTCAATGCTGATCAAAAATTAATTGATAGCATTCAAGCTAAATTAGATAAATTGGAAACATTTTATGACCGAATAACCAGTGGTGAGGTTTTTTTGAAAGTCTCTTCTGGAGTTGGAAAAGTAAAAGAAAAATTTTTAGAAATTAAGTTGGCCGTTCCTGGTGCCATTCTGTTTGTCAAGGAGAAAGCTAAGTCATTTGAAGAAGCCTTAGATTTGGCATTAAATGCGCTAGCTGAACAAATTAAAAGATTTAAATCGAAAACGAATCAAAAAAAAATTGGGCGATTACCTGATATATCGACTGAATTTTAAACATAAAAAAGGGGCGAAAGCCCCTTTTTTATTTGCCATTATTCAAATACTTATAAGTTGAAAGCGCTTTTAACAACGTCTACATAGTCTAATTTTTCCCAAGTAAATAACTCGACTTCCTTGGTGACTTTTTGACCGTTAGGCCCAACAAAATGCTTCGTCACCACTTCGTTTTTGCGGCCCATGTGGCCATACGCAGCAGTTTCAGAATAAATTGGGTTTCTAAGCTTTAATCGTTGCTCAATAAAGTAAGGGCGCATATCAAAAATAGCTTCTACCTTTTTAGCGATTTCTCCATCGGTTAAACCCACTTTTGCTGATCCATAGGTGTCAATGAATAATCCACATGGTTTTGCTACGCCTATCGCATAGGAAACTTGAACTAATACTTGGTCACACAATCCTGCAGCCACTAAATTTTTGGCGATATGTCTCGTTGCATAGGCAGCTGAACGATCCACTTTGGATGGATCTTTTCCTGAAAATGCCCCACCTCCGTGTGCTCCTTTTCCACCGTAGGTGTCTACGATTATTTTACGTCCCGTCAAACCTGTGTCGCCATGAGGTCCACCAATCACAAACTTACCAGTCGGATTGATGTGGTAGGTAATTGCATCATTAAATAAGGCCTGTAACTCTGGCTTTAATTTTGCCTTCACACGAGGAATAACAATCTCAACGATATCTTTTTTGATTTTGGCCAACATCTCAGCTTCCGCAGCAAAATCATCATGTTGGGTAGAAACAACAATCGTGTCAATTCTTTGTGGCACGTGGTTGTCGCTATACTCTATCGTCACCTGAGATTTTGCATCAGGTCGAAGGTATCCAATAAGAGAAGGCTCATTATTGCGAATAGAAGATAACTCCTGTAAAATTTTATGTGCCAAATCTAATGCCAATGGCATATAATTATCAGTTTCTTTGGTTGCAAAACCAAACATCATTCCCTGGTCTCCAGCCCCTTGATCTTCTGGATTTGCACGATCAACTCCCTGATTGATATCTGCAGATTGTTCGTGAATGGCTGAAAGAATACCGCAAGAATTAGCTTCAAACATGTATTCCGACTTAGTATAGCCTATTTTACGAATGACTTCTCGGGTAATGGCTTGTACATCTAAGTAGGTAGTGGTGTTTACCTCGCCCGCTAAAACTACCTGACCTGTGGTCACTAAAGTTTCGCATGCAACTTTGGAAGTAGGGTCAAAAGCCATAAAATGGTCAATTAACGCATCAGAAATTTGGTCAGCAACTTTATCAGGATGTCCTTCAGATACTGACTCTGAGGTAAATAAGTAAGCCATTCGTGAATTAGTTTATAAATTAAGTTTTAAGAATACGCAAATTTAATATTAATATTAGAGAGCCACAAATTGAATTTAGGATATGGTCATGGCAATTTATTTTTATTGAAAAACAATTTGATCGCGGCCGATAAAAAAGGGTAGGTCGGTACTGTCAGCATTAACGATAAATCTTCTCGTAAGCTTGTTTTCTCATCCAAAAAACGCAACATTTTCTGAGGTGAATTTTTGAAAAAAAGTGCTTCAAATACTTTAGATCCTGCTATTTTTTGATCAATTAATACTTGTAAAAAAACGTTGTCTAGCCATTTTTTGAACCTAAATTCTTTTAAGACGAATGCTTTGTGATTTTTTGTTTCGAGGTTAACCACTAATTCTTTTAGGGTACGTTGGGTCCTTAAAAAGCTATACCCCGTAGTCGATTTGACAAATCCACCGGAGGTTCCAATCTTGATTAATTTAGCATGTAAATTTTGTGCATTTCCTTCCAAGGGCCGCATGGGGATTACTCCATATTCCTCTTCCTTTAGATCATAATCATCTTCGCCGAAACCATAATAAGCCAACAAATAGGCTTTTAATTTATCTCGATAATAGCTTTTGTCTCGTATTTTACCAGAGAAGAAAGTATACTCAAACAGGGCTTTTTTGGGGCTTGTGGGTAAGACATACATGAATTCACATTCTACATCAAATGCCACTCTAAAATCAAATAAATCAGCTGATTCTTGTTTAAATACTGGGAAATGACTTTCGATGGTCCAACCTAAAAAATGCTGTTTTATGTGTTTAGGATTTTCGAAATCGCATTCAAAGGGACTGATACTATCAAAAACTTTTTGCGATGCATAAAAATCTCCTTGGTCTGTACTTACGCCCACATCTACTCCTCTGTAAAAAAACGAGTGAATCTTTGCCTCTAAAAACTGGATGTTTGGCTTAGTGGCTAATGTTTTATTAACCTCTGAATACCAGTCGCCGCTATTAATTTTTCTGTACTGAAATGGGTTGATATTCAGTAGTTTAGATTGATTGCTTTGGCTATGAAACCATAAGGAATCCCAGCATTTTTCAGCAATATGGTCGAACTCCTCTGTGCGATCAGACCAATAACACCAGGTTTTATCGTTTTTATTTTTGGGGAATTGGTCGATGATCAAAATGGGCACGTCCCCTAATGAACTTTTTGAAAGGTAATATGCTAAGGATAAACCGGCCATTCCACCGCCTGCAATGATAAACGCAAACTGGGATTGCACAGGCTTATTCATGAATTAGATATGTTTTTCAGCATGGTACGAAGAACGTACTAAAGCTCCTGATTCCACATAGTTTAATCCTCTTTTCAAACCTTCTTCTTTGTACATTAAGAAAGTCTCTGGATGAATCCATTCGATCACTTCATGGTGCATTTTGGTTGGCTGTAAATATTGACCCAATGTCAATACATCCAATCCATGCGCTACCAAATCATCCATCGCTTGAAAAACCTCTTCTTTTGTTTCTCCTAATCCAAGCATAAGTCCAGATTTTGTTCTTTTCCCAAACTCTTTGGTTCGCTTAGTTTGCTCTAAACTTCGCTCGTACCTGGCTTGTGGTCGAACAAATCGGTATAATCGGGCTACGGTTTCCATATTATGTGAAACGACTTCTTGGCCTCCTTCAATCATTCGGATTAAGGCATCCCAATTGCCCTTTGTGTCTGGAATTAATGTTTCAATCGTCGTCAGTGGAGTCGTTTCTTTTACCGCTCGGACAGTTTGATACCAAATTTCAGCCCCTCGATCCTTCAACTCATCTCTATTTACGGACGTGATGACCGCATGTTTCACCTTCATTAATTGGATCGCTTCAGCTACTCGGCGTGGCTCATCTTCATCATATTCATTAGGTCTGCCGGTTGCCACAGCACAAAAAGTACAAGACCGAGTGCAAACATTTCCCAAAATCATGAAAGTGGCCGTTCCTTCACCCCAACATTCGCCCATGTTTGGGCAATTTCCTGATTGACAAATCGTATGTAATTTATACTCATCGACTATTTTCCGAACATTCGTATATTTTTCACCAATAGGCAATTTAACCCGTAGCCAATCTGGCTTTCTTGAGGTAGGGGCTGAATTCACTTGGGGTAATTCGATCATAGTGTATTTTTATTTACTCTTTCCAAAGAAAAAGGTTAGATATCCAGTGGTATAAACCGATCGCTGTGGCGTTTGGTTTAACATTTCAATAGGTTTGGAAAAATAGTCCACAATAAATCCCACTTCCAAAGCCAAATAATTCTGTTTAAATGAATCTAATTCTACATTAAATGCCGTTTTTAAATGCCAACCAGGAACATAAATAGATTCGCTGGCACCCTTGAAAAAGCTACTTTCACCTAAAATAGTGGTTCGCTGATAAGTGTTATCATACGTTTGTGACATGGGAATGGAAAGTATCGATGATTTTCCCGTTCCAGGATTTACGTAGGATATGTCGACATGATAAGGCATTTGCATGCCAATGTTAGGACCAGTGGCAATTAAGCCTTTTAAAGCGGCTCCCCCTTCAGATGGTTTTTTAAATAAGGTCCATTGGCGGCCATACTCCGGTCTAATAACGACTAACTGATTTAATTTACCTTCTGTATAGCCTCTTCCATTATATGAATAGGGGGAATCAAACTCTCTGTAATCCTTGATAATGGATAAATCAAGTCCAAATAACGATTGGCTTTTTGGGTTATTAATCCACACTTTTCTAGCTGTAAGCCCTCCAAATATGCCTGAACTTGTCGATGTACTAATGCCCAAGGCTATGGTTCCAGTTGGATTGACATTTTTTATGCTGCCATCATTATTTTTAGAAATTACTTTTGATCGATTTGTTGAGCTGGGAGCCTGAATAATGGTTTCTTTAGGTGCTGATTTTCTTTGGGCCCAAACAACGGTTGAGGACCAACAAAAAATAAAAAGAACTCCTATTAATTTTTTCATTCGCTCAAATAGGGTTTTAATTCGTCTACCGAAATGTCCCAATGGGTTGCGGAATAGGTACAAGCTCCTTTGTTAATGACCAAGACCTGTGGAGACTGATGTTGTATCCCAAACTTTTCTGCAATTTCCAAGGAAATAGGTCGGTATGCAATCAAATCCAAATAAAAAGCAGTGTTTTCCTTAGCTCCCCAAGCTCGCTCAAATCGACTTAAAGCAGTGGACGAAATGGAGCAACGGGTACTATGTTTGAAAATTACCACAGGTTGATTTTGCGAAATCTCAACTATTTCATCCAATTGATGTAGGTCTGTTAATGTATTCCAATGCATAAGGATGATGTAGGTATTCGCCTAATTTTGTAAATTTATTGTTTCAACATCAAATTTAAGAAAAATTGAGGGTTTGGCTGTATATTTTTGCCTTGTTTTTATATAAGCAAATTTTAGGAATTGTTTCTGTGTTCCATAGCAAGGCTAAGAAATGGAATAATGGCCAAAAACATGTTTGGGAAGGCTTGGAATCTGCTTTCGAAAATAATCGAAAACCGGTTGCCTGGTTTCATACCGCATCGATGGGTGAATTTGAACAAGGGAAACCCATCATCGATGCTTTTTCCAACGAATATCCAAACTATTTTATTCTAGTTACCTTTTTTTCTCCTTCGGGCTATGAGGTTAGAAAAAATGCACCGGGCATTGATTATGTGAGTTATTTGCCTTTTGATGGTGCGTCCACGAGTAAACGATTTTTGGATCTTGTTAATCCGTCCATGGTATTTTTTGTGAAATATGAATTTTGGTATTTCTATTTACATGAACTCAAAAAAAGAAATATTAATACGATTTTAGTTTCAGCCATTTTTAGAAAAAATCAATTGTTTTTTAAATGGTATGGGGGATTTTTTAGGAATATATTAACGTCTTTTGAGCAAATTTTTGTTCAAGATGAATCTTCCAAAGAAATGCTGAATGGTATTGATATTCAGCATGTTACATTGGGCGGTGATACTCGGTTTGATCGGGTATTAGCGAACCTTCGCACGGCCCAAGCTTGGTCTTTCATGTCGGAGTTTGTCGGAGAAAATGAATTTGTGGTCCTAGGTTCTGTGTGGGACGCTGATATGGATTGCCTAATTCCCATCATTAATTCAGGTAAATTTCCATTTAAATGGGTGGTAGTTCCGCATGAAATAAATGAATCGACTTTAAATTCATGGGAGTCGAAGATTCAAGTTGACGTATGCTATTCCAAGCGTGGAAATTTAGACGCGAATGCTAAGGTATTATTTGTCAATGAGGTGGGGCGCTTATCTTCTTTGTATCGCGGCGCTTTGTTTGCCTATATTGGAGGTGCTTTCGGCGCGGGATTGCATAATACGTTGGAGGCTGCCGTTTTTGGGCCAACGGTCTTTTTTGGCAATAAGAATTTTGAAAAATTCAATGAAGCAGTAGCATTGGTTAATTTAGGATTAGCTTTTCCTGTGGCGAACAGCCAAGAATTAGAAGAAAAAATGCTTGAAATGTATCATTCAGAAGATTTATTGGTCCAAAAGCAAGTGCAATCTCGCCAATTTGTCGCCGCCCATGCAGGGGCCACCGCATGCATCATGAACTATGTACGAAAATTTTTAGGCCATCCATATGCTGAATAAAGGGCTCATCATGCGTTCAACAGGCTCTTGGTATGAAGTTCGTGCCGAGTCAGGCAAGGTATATCGAGCCAGATTAAAAGGGAAATTTAAATTGAATGGCCCTAAAACGTCTAACCCGATTACGGTGGGAGATAAGGTACTTTTCTCGATGGAGGATGAGGCCAATCAAACGGTGGTCATTGAAGAAATTTCGCCTAGGCAAAATTACATTATTCGAAAATCTGTTCATAAGACCAGTCATGGCCAATTGTTAGCGGCAAATGTAGATCAGGCCATTTTTATATTTACTTATAAATTCCCCAAAACATCCTTGGGATTTTTAGACCGCTTTTTAGTGACCGCCGAAGCATTTCGAATTCCGGTGACGATTGTTTTCAATAAGATGGACCTGTTAAATGAGGAAGAAAAAGACCAAATTTTTGAATGGGCGGGTTTATACCAGGAATTGGGGTATGGGGTTTTATTCACCTCAATCCCATTGAATCAAGGTATTTCAGAATTTAAAGAAATGTTTGAAGGCAAGGTATCTTTAATGGCCGGTCATTCAGGGGTTGGAAAATCAAGTCTTTTAAATATCGTCGCACCGACTTTACATATTAAAACCAAAGAAATTTCTGATTTTGCCCAAAAAGGGGTTCATACCACTACGTATTCAACCATGTGGGAACTAGGGCCTGATACCTATTTGATCGATAGCCCAGGAATTAATGAATTTGGGGTTATGGAAATAGAAAAAGAAGAATTAGCCCATTATTTTCCTGAGATGCGGGCGCTTTTGGGACAGTGCAAATTTAATAATTGTTTACATTTGCATGAACCGCATTGCGTGGTCCAACAAGCTGTTAGGGACGGTGAAATTGCGTCAAGTAGATATTTAAGTTATTTTAGTATTTTTGAAAATGACGATAATCGTCGATAAACCTATGGAAAAAAAATATAATTGGGGGATAGATTTAGGAGGAACGAAAATTGAATGTGCTATTTTAGATCAACATGATCCTACCCAAATCATTCTCCGCGAACGGATTGATACAGAATCGATTAAGGGATATGATCACATCATTGCTCAGGTGGGTAGATTGATTGATTCGGTCAGTCAAAAAGTTGGATTTAGACCTACGCGTTTAGGTTTTGCCACTCCAGGGGTTTTAGACCCTGCTTCTCAGACCATGAAAAATTGTAATACGACCAGCATGAATGGCCAACCGATGGCCGTCGATTTAGCGAAAGTGGTTGGTTGCGAGGTTGTTTTAGCCAATGATGCCAATTGCTTTGCTTTAGCAGAAGCACTATTAGGTGCGGTTCAGGATATAAATAAAGAGGCTCAAGTGGTTTTCGGGGTTATATTAGGCACCGGTGTGGGGGGTGGATTAGTGGTGAATGGCAAGGTGATTAATGGACTACATGGTATTGGGGGCGAATGGGGGCATAATATTTTGGAAGAAGGGGGTGAACCTTGTTATTGTGGCAAGGCTGGATGTGTTGAGAAAGTCATTGCCGGCCCATCCTTAGAATTGTTTTATGAAAGACAAACGGGAGAAAAAAAGAAATTAAAGGATATTGTTCAAGCGTATATAGCAGGTTCCGATTCGAATGCTACTGCCACCATGGAACGATTATTTGAGTATTATGGCAAAGCCATT
>CANIYB010000035.1 GCA_947471105.1 Cytophagaceae bacterium | reverse complement strand
TTTAATTAAAATCGAATGACAAAATTAATTATAAAAATTTAGATTTTGTCATTTAAACAAACAAATTCTTTGTTATTGGTTAATTTGGTACGTCCTAATCGTGATAGGTCGGGTCAACGGAATTAACCCAGCCTTTAAAACAATGAGCTGACCCATCTCACCACATACATAATTTACAAAACCGGTTCCCAAACCTAGATGTGATTCTTTCAAGATCAACTTGATTTCTCTGCGCAAAGGATATGTTTTTAAGGCCAAATTATATCCAAAAGGTTGCAAATATTTATCTTGGGGCAATCCATCTTTTTCAGCCACTGACATCACATGAACCGATTTAATGAATCCTAAAGAAGTGGGATTATCTCCATCACTAATCCAGTTTGATCCAATAATTCCTAAAGCATTCGAGTGACTTTTTACATATTCAATGACAGCCGGGTTAGAACCTGCAGCAAAGACGGCCAATTTCTGGGTCGCTGGAATGCCTAATTTGTCAATCAAAAATTTAATGTTGCTTGAATTAGCTTTATCGACGACCAATAAAATTTCTCCAGAAACAGAACGAGCTCCCATTTTATTCCAATTGGAAATCTTTCCTTGCAATAATTCTTTCAATAGGGATAAACTAATTAAGGTATCCGTGTTTTGCTTATTCGTTAAAAGAGCAATTCCATCTGCGGCAAATGGGAAGCTGCGGTAGGTTATTTTTTCACGCGTAAAAATTTCCTTTTCTTTAGCGGTAAGGTCCCTAGAAACTACGATAGATCGAACTTTCTCATTTAATAAGTCAGCTATCGCTTCATTTTCAGGCGTGAATTTTAAATTAATGTGAGCAAAATGATAATTATTCTCAAATGCTGTTTTTTCAGATTTCAATAAAAGCTGGAAAGACTCATCCACAGCGATCGCAATTTCTCCCTGTGCTGGGCCATCCTTACTATCTTCTTTTTTACTGAACAAAGAACATGAAAAAAAGATGCAGGAAAGGAAAAACACTCCACATAAATTACGAGCCGTATTCGCCATATTCATCTTCATTTAATTCTTTATAATACAAATATGCTCTATAAAATCTAAAAAAGCCATAGGCCAAAAACAATGATCCAAGGTAAAAATTAATGGACACACCAAACCAACTTCCTAGTTGGGCCTCCGACCAAAACGCCACATAAACTCCAAGCAAACAATAAGCAAGGGCAGCGATTAATCTAAACAAAACATTAATTACTTCTGCAGCTGACAATTTCATCGTGAATGTTAAAAACAATCAGACCTGCCAAAAACAAATTTAGCAGGTCTGAAAGAAATAAATTAAATCTTATTCAGATAATACGAAGGTAATTGGTTGAGTAAATCTTGAACGTACTGCACGGCCAGACTGCTTGCCTGGATTCCATTTAGGTACTGATTTAATCACGCGAATCGCTTCCTCATCGCAACCAAATCCTACTGATTTTAAAACCTGAACATCTTGTATCGTTCCATCCGTATTAACTACGAACTGAACATATACTTTACCGCCTACGTTTGCACGCTGAGCAGCTGATGGGTATTTTAAATTTCTCTGAAGGAACGCACCAAAGGCACGTGGTCCACCAGGGAATTCAGCTTGTTGTTCCACCGCAGTAAAGATTTCATCTTCTGCAGGCTTAGGCGGCTCTACTGGAGCTGAACCTTTCGCATCTGGATCAACAGGTGGTTCGAAATTTTCCGTTTCACCCTTCACAGTTTCAGAAGCTGTATTTCCTTTTACCTCCTCTGGTGGCGGCTCAGGCTTTGTAACTTCTTCATCGTGCTTAATCTCAGGAGGTAAAAACTTGGTCGTTGTTACCTTTGGGATTTCTTTGGGTGGTGGCGGCGGTGGCGGCGGCGGCAACTCTACCTTTTTGGGTGGAGGTGGCGCGTCTAATTTCATTACTTCAGCTGTGATTTCTTCTTTGGTAGTGAGGTTTGCTGTCAACTGTTTCCAGAATGCTGCAATCAACAATGCGCCAACGAAAAGAGCAGAGCCTAGTAATACCGACCGTTTGATAACCTTTGGATAGGTTGTCCTTAGTAAGAAAGCACCAAATTCTCGGTTTTTCTCTCTAAAGATAATGTCATCCAATGTAGCATCTTGGCTTATTACTTGTGACATAGTATTTCTTAATTTAAAAATTTATTAAATAGGCTATCGCCATTTTATTTACCTGAACGTTTAATTAAATCCTCCGAAGCTGGATCAATCTGTAATAAAGCATAACGCTTATTTCCAGTAATCGCACATTCATCAAGCATATCCACCATATTACGGTATTTTGCTTTTTTCGTTGGTTTAATAACGAGCGTAAAATTGTTACCGATTTTCTTCTTCAAATCCGCAATTACCTTACGAATACCTGTATCAGAATAATCAGTCACCTCTAATTTAGTACCTGCTTCAGTCGGGATACCTTGGTAATAATACACCTTAAACTCATCTGGAATAACCGTTAAGGTCTCAGATAATTTAACTGGTGACGTTTCCTTTGTATCCGTCTTATCAGGCATGTTTAATTGCATGGTCACGGGTTTAGCTAACGTAGTCGTTAACATAAAGAAAGTGATTAGCAAGAAGCCTAAGTCCACCATCGGTGTCATGTCAATTTTGGTTGACATTTTTTTACTTCGCTTCTTCCCTCCGCCTTTCTTACCCCCACCGGAGCTATCTATTTCTGCCATTTCTTAATCTAATTAATAATGAATACTTATTTCGGTTTTCCTTCAGGAGATGTAATCAATTGGAATATATTGATATTTTGCGCTTGCAAAGTACCAATGATATCACTGAAAACTTCATAATTAGAATTCTGATCTCCTTTGATCGCAATCTTCAGATTTGGATTTGATAATTTGGCATATCCTACCCAATATGACAGCTCATTATTAGCTGAATCGATTGGAATACCTTTTATCAATTTTTTCGCATCTGCTGGTTTCATATTCAACACTTGACGCATCGCACCAGCCGGGTAGCCTACAATTTCAGAAGCCATATAGTTCTTCTTCATCTCAGCTGTTACAGCAACTCCATAGCGACTAGCCATGCGCTCTAACATAAACTCCCTACCTAATTGATCGTCAGATGCCAAATAAACACCACCCTCATTCGATACACTTATAGTCAGCATACCATCTTTCGCATTCAAAGGTTTCTCTGAAATAGATGATGGTGGAACTATGGTAACTGCCTCCTCAGGACGAAACTTCGCGGTTAACATGAAGAACGTCAACAAAAGGAAAGCCACGTCACACATCGCTGTCATATCGAGTGATACACTTTGTCGTTTGGCTTTAACTTTTGGCATAACAATTAATAATTTGAACTGTGAAAAATAATTTTAAATAGGCTTTCGCCCAAAAGGTTCAAATATTAATTATGATGCGTAGCATAATTTTGGTTAACGCTCAAACCAATCTCATCAATGCTATAAGTCAACTCATCAATTTTAGATGTAAATAAGTTATACGCAATGATACAGATCGCTGAAGTACCAATTCCCAACGCTGTATTTACAAGCGCCTCAGAGATACCATTTGCTAATGCTGTTGAATCTGTAGATCCACCTGAATTTCCTAAGGCAGAGAACGCCTTAATCATACCGATTACCGTTCCTAAAAGACCAATTAACGTAGACACCGAAGCTAATGTAGCTATGATCGTTAAGTTTTTCTCTAACATAGGTAATTCTAATGAAGTAGCTTCTTCAACTTCTTTGCTTAAAGCAGCTAATTTTTGCTCCTTATCTAATGACTTGTCACCAGTTAATTGCTTGTATTTCTTCACTGCAGAAAGTGTTACGTTTCCAACAGATCCTTTTTGCTTGTTACATGCTGCGATTGCTGCATCAGAATCATCCTTATCCAAAGATGCTTGGATCGAACGAACGAACGCGTTAACATCACCAGTTCCTTTAGCTTTTCCAATAGTCAATAAACGCTCAATTGAAAATGTTAATGCCGTTAAGAAACACGTCATCAATACTGGTACAATCACACCACCCTTATATACGATACCAAAGTAATCGCCAGGAAGTGGATGACCTTCATTTGTTCCACCCTCAAAGTGTGAACCATCTCCCATGACAAACATGAAAATAAGAATGGCAATAACAAATAAAATAATTAAAATTAAACCTGCAGAAATACCGCCAGATTTTTTTTCAGTTGCAGCTGGCTTAGCAGCTGGCTTTGGTTGTTGTGTACTCATTAGTTTGGTAAATTTGGGGTTAAAAAATTAATAGTTTACATAACACTTTTTAAAAATACCTGACGCGTAGTTTTCATAATTATCGCTTCGTTGATATTTTCAGTGAAAGCAAAAGTAATGTAATTCTAATTTAATTTTAACATGGTTTAAGTTATATTAAGATGATTTTTTTTTCAGGCCATTATAGCCTATTGTACTATCTTAATATTTTCCCCGAAATAGCATCGATTATAGAGTACTTTTTCGGGATTAAGAAATTAAAAAAAAATTAAAAAAAAATTAAAAAAACCTCAAATTGATAGAAATTATCGGCTAATTATTAATTTAGACTCCAATTACACAACACATGGATTCCCCTTTTTACAAAAAAAGCCCAAAAGCATCTTCCAGAAAAAGTGATAGCTCCTCCCTAAAAGAAGCCATTGAGTCGCTGCTCAAAATTTATAAATTACAAGGGAAATTTGACGAAACGTATGTTACGGCCAACTGGGAACTAATCATGGGTAAACCGATCGCTGCTAGAACGCAAAAGGTGTACGTGACGAATCACAAATTATTTCTTCAAATCGATTCTGCGCCACTCAAGAAAGAACTGATGATGGCCAAACAAAAAATGATCGAATTAATCAACAAATCAGCTGACAACGAGGTAGTTAAGGAAGTGATTTTTCTTTAACGCTAACATTTGAATCACCCATCCACAAATCATAGGCTAAAACACCCCAGACAATTAATAATGGCAAAATCATTAATGCATATGGATTAATGAGTGTTTCGCGAATGTAGCGAGGGAACAAATCCGTAGGAGAAAAACTCGATATAAGTAATGTAATAGCCAACAAGCTCCACCTCGACTTGTTTTTAGGCCCCAAAATGAACCATAATCCTACCCCTGGAAATGCCATAATTAAAGTGGGCGATTCCGTCCCCGTACTCGCAAGCATTAAGTAAATGGTCACAAAAGCTACGATCCTCAATTGGAATTCAATCCGACCCCACTTCGCCGGCTGAAAATAAACGATCACATTTAGCAGCATCGATGGAATCAAAAACCATAAATTGGATAAATTAGCATCCCCAAAAATACGGCGAAACATGCCCATCACACACACATCCGTTCGTACGTTTTGAATATTTATATTTAATTCATTTTTGTGAGTCAATATCCCAATCCAATCATAATACGCTTGAATACCATATTGAAAACCTCCAAAAACCATGGGAATAATCCCCCAAATCACCAGCCAGACTAATAAATAATAAAAAAAGGAAAGCCTCGTTTTTGAAAAAAAGAAAAACGCCAATCCTACAATGCCATAGAATTTAATCAAGATGCCTAAAATAATTAAACAAGCCGCCCAAAAATCTCGACCCCGATGTACATAAATATAACTCCATAAGATCATAGAAATACATAAACCATGAAATTGCGTGTTCAGCAATGCAGTAACCGCAGAATTCAAAATAATCCACAAAATACTGGCACGTTGATCTATCCGAATTGGCAAATGCTGTATGGCAAAATATAAAATGGCTGAGTTGCACAAATTCCAAATCACCACGCTCAACCCTAAAGGCATCCACGAAAAGGGTGCCATCAAAATAGCAAAAACAGGACCATACAAATACAGATCAAAGTACTCTTTTGGATATTCCAAGTACAGCGGCATTTGATTAAAAAAATGACCTGTGCTCGATTTAAAAATCACGAAATTGTTAATATGAGAATGGACATCGGAAAGCAAATATTGCTTTAAGCCAGTGATGACCCCCAGCATCAACCATATTCCGATTAAAACAGAGGGCCTATGATACCATTGCATTTCCTTATTTTCCATCCGAAAGGTTTTTTATGTACGCATTCATCGTGATGAAATCCGCCAAATCATTTTTTTGCATTGCCTTCAAATAGCATTCAAGTTTTTTAAGCAAAGAGCCTTGATGCCCCCTTTTTACATGAAAAGGCAAAGGATATTTGGATAAATCGGTAAATTCCCAAGGATGAAAATACAAGTTTAGAAATCTGTTTTTTCTCAAACAGACTTGCGATAAATAATTAAAAAACCATAAAGGGAAATTTTTGAAAGCTAGCCAAAATAAAGGAATCCGAGTTTTAGGTGTTACCGAAGCGGGAACATTCCATAGGCCATGCTCGAAAAAAGGGCTTGTTGGCTTATCGCGATGATCATAACGGCCCGGAATCCAAGTTGGATTAAGGGACGAATGATACGCATAACCGGCCAATTTGATTTCGGTTTCATCCACATATTGCATTCTCGCCATCCGAAAACCTGCAACCTTACGGCCACTCAATTTTTCTAAAAGATCCTTCGATGATTTCAAATCCTTTTTCGCGTCAAAACTTCCATGATAATACCCATGTGAAGCCAATTCATGCCTGGGATGTAATGTTGAAATCCAATCAGGATTATTTTCTGCAAAAACCCCCGTACAAAAGATCGTGATGGGGATTTCCAACGAGTCAACTAATTCCATGAAATTTTTCAAGCCCTGTCTTGAGACCTCTAACTGTTCCTCCAATGCGATTTCAAACCCATATTCTAGGGGTATATCACACTCTTCAACATCCAAGCTAATCATGATTTTAGGTGTGGCCATACGACTAATTAATCATTCTTCGAATCAAAATTGACCCGAAATTAAATAACTCGGTTAAAATAGTCTTGAACTTCATGCTTGAAAATTCAATGCCTTCACGAACCTGAACATAAATCCAATCCATGCGAATGTCCTTTTGGTTGGATGCCATCACAAGAAACTCCATGTCAAATAAAAACGCTGAAATCTGCGTTTTTAGAAATATAATCTTACCTTTTTGGTTAAATCCTTTCAGTCCAGATTGCGTATCCTTGACTTTTAGTCGAGGGAAAAACAAGTAATTCATTACTTTTAAACTCAATGAGAAAATTTTACGTGCTAAGGGCAATTGATCATAATAATGCTCATCTCGAATCCCGACAACAACGTCAAGATTTTCCTCATCCAATTTTCGATACATCTCTAATGCATTTTCCAATTTATATGGATAATCGGCATCTGTGTAGATAATTATCTCCGCCTTCGTTTGTTTTATAGCTTCTCTCAAAGCCCCACCCTTCCCTAAATTTTTAGGCAAATCAATGTAATGAAAATGAGGAATTTGAGCGTTTAAATAAAGAATATCTTGTTCATTAATCCCTTGTGAACTACCATCATTCACCACATAAACTGCAATCGGGAGGTCTTTGGGTAATACCTTG
Organism: Cytophagaceae bacterium; assembly: GCA_947471105.1. Classification (GTDB taxonomy): domain Bacteria; phylum Bacteroidota; class Bacteroidia; order Cytophagales; family Spirosomataceae; genus Aquirufa. The sequence goes on along the minus strand of CANIYB010000035.1, from coordinate 5,577 downwards.
ACAAATAGCCCATAATAATGCACCAAATCCTGCGCCCAATGTAAGTGCGGATTGTAACAAGGATGAACTAAGTCAAGCGATTTGTGAACTTTCAACAATATTTTTTTTGCAATAATACGAAATTTAGGCCTTGGGTATGAATAAAAAAACGTAGATATTTGCTATCTACTAATTTTCCTATGGCAATTCCCCCATTATTAAAATCTGGTGACCTGGTTTCGGTTTTATCCCCGGCATCACATACCAACTCAAATGCCTGGGAAAAAGGAATTGAAGTACTTGAAAAATGGGGATTGCGTGTCGATCGCGGTGAGCATTATTTATCCCAGCATTTTGGTTTTGGAGGTACCGATGCAGAACGCTTGAATGACCTTCAAAAAGCGTTAGATAACCCAGAAATTAAAGCCATATTTCCAATCAGAGGTGGCTATGGAACGAGTCGTTTATTGGATGATTTAGATTTTTCCCATTTCTTGCAAAATCCGAAATGGATTGTGGGATTTTCAGATATCACCGCATTATTAATGCACATTGATACATTAGGCGTTGCCGGAATTCATGGCCCAATGCCCAATAATTTTTGCCAAAAAGGAGGAGAATTTTCTCTGCAGGCTTTAAACGAGGTGCTGTTTAATGGACACGCCATTTACACATGTAAGCCACATCCATCCAATATCTTAGGTGAGGTTCAAGGAGAATTGATTGGCGGAAATCTTTCTTTATTAACGCATTTAATGGGCTCTAAAAGCTTTCGTAAACCGGTTGGAAAAATTTTAGTGATTGAGGAAATAGGCGAAAGATTATATCACGTAGATCGCATGTTGGTCCAATTAAAACGATCAGGCTATTTTGAGGGACTTGTCGGCATGATCATCGGTGGATTTACCGATTGCAATGAGGCTCCATTAACGATCGGAAAATCTGCGCAGGAATTAATTTTAGAGCATACAGAAGATTATCATTTCCCCATAGCTTTCGATTTTCCATTAGGCCATGTTCCGGCAAACCATCCGGTGATTTTTGGGGTGAAGTCCAACTTATTGATAAGTTCGGAAAAAGTCCAACTAACTAATCAAATTTGATATTTATTGAGTGAAATAAGGGCTAGATTTGAGTCAATCAATTCGCCACTATGCTCGCAAAAACATATGGAAGCTCTGTTTTTGGAGTATCCGCTTCTTTAATTACCATTGAGACCAATGTAAGCCAGGGTACCAAATGCTTTTTAGTGGGTCTCCCTGATTCAACCATTAAAGAATCCATCCTTCGAGTAGAATCCGCCTTAAAGCAAATAGGATTCTTTTTTCCCCGCAGAAAAGTGATTATCAATTTGGCCCCAGCCGATATTCGCAAAGAAGGGTCGGCGTACGATTTACCCATTGCTCTTTCCATTTTACATGCCTCAGAACAAATTAGTTTCCCTGATTTAGATCACTATGTAATCATGGGCGAACTGGGATTAAATGGTGATTTAAGGCCCATAAAAGGTGCGCTGCCCATGGTTTTAGAGGCCAAAAAACAAGGTGTTTTTAAAATCATTTTACCCAAACAGAATGCCAATGAGGCTGCCATTGTCAGTGAGGTGGAAGTCTTTGGGATGGAAACGCTACAAGAGACCGTCCAGTTTTTACGAGGAAAAACGATACATCATAAAACGTTGATCAGTATTGATGAATTGTTTACTCAACAAACCAACAATTTTGAACTTGATTTTTCGAATGTTCAAGGACAGGCGCACGCCAAAAGGGCCATGGAAATTGCCGCTGCCGGGGCACACAACCTCATCATGATAGGTCCGCCAGGTGCTGGTAAAACAATGTTAGCTAAAAGAATAGCAAGCATATTACCCCCAATGACGCTCCAAGAAGCCCTCGAAACGACCAAAATACATTCCGTCGCTGGAAAATTAAGTGATAAAAAAGCACTCATTGCCAATAGGCCATTTCGATCGCCGCACCATTCAATTTCATCCGTGGCTTTAATTGGCGGTGGATCTGTTCCCCAACCTGGGGAAATTTCATTAGCGCATCATGGCGTTCTTTTTTTAGATGAGTTGCCGGAATTTTCAAGACATGTGTTAGAGGTGTTGCGCCAACCGCTTGAAGATCGAAGCATTCATATTTCTAGGGCCAGGTGGGTGGTCGAATTTCCGGCCAACTTCATGTTGATAGCCAGCATGAACCCTTGCCCCTGTGGGTTTTACAATCATCCCATCAAGACTTGCACGTGTGGGTCTGAAAATGTTCGTAAATATTTAAATAAAATATCTGGCCCATTATTAGACCGAATCGACATGCATGTAGAGATTACCCCTATTTATTATGAAGAAATGACTTCAGAAAAGCCAGCAGAAAATAGCGAAACGATACGCCAAAGAGTGATAAAGGCCGTTGACATGCAGAAGAAACGTTTTGAAGGATCCGCGAATACCTATTCAAATGCAAGTATGTCATCACAAATGGTCAAGGAGATTTGCCAATTGGATACAGCATCCCAACAATTACTCAAACGCGCGATGGATAATTTACAACTTTCTGCCAGAGCTTATGACCGAATTTTGAAGTTGGCAAGAACGATCGCAGATTTAAGCCAAAAACATCAAATTGACTTGACACATGTAGCAGAGGCCATTACCTATCGAAATTTAGATAGAGAAAATTGGGCAGGATAATGTATTTTTGAAAAAAAATAGGTTTATGCGAAAGAAAATTTTAATTCTATTCCTCTTCATTCAACAAATTGCTTTGGGGCAAAGCAAAACAGAAAATCCTTCATTTAGGCCTTTGGAGAGTTTTGAGCAAATATTTGCCAAAGCTGCCAAAGAAAACAAGCCCATATTTTTCGAAGCTTATCTGCCCACATGTTCTCATTGCATGGCTTATGATAAAACATTGCGCGACCCTAAAATCAAATCGTATTTGTCAACTCATTTTTTAGCCTACCAATTGGATTTAAGCAAAAGAGAGAATGGATTATTTCTAAGAAAGAATAAAATATTTGTTCCATCAACTCCTTCCTTTATTGTTTTTTCACCGGAGGGTAAAGTTATTAATGTCGAGCCCGTAGGAGATGAAACCAATACCATCGATGGGATTCAATTGATTTTAAATAAGGCGAAAGACATGAATAAAAATATGGTCGCTAACCTCAAGAAATTTGATGCAGGAGATCAAGATTTTGATAATATGTTGTCTGTGGCGCTATTCGCTCGATATACGATGGATACCGTAAAAAATATGGAAGTCGTTAACAAGCTTGCCAATTCAGTAAAGCCTGATCAGTATCTTGACAAAATGTCATTTCTATTAATGCAGCGAGTGATGTTAGATACGGATAATCAATTATTCCAATTTTTCATTCAAAACCTTCCGGCCTACAAGAAAAAATTTGATTCCTTGGAGGTAAAACAAACGGCTGAAAATGTTCTGATGTCCAGTTTATATTGCAGTCGGGCTAGAAAATATTCCACAGGCAAAATAGATCAAATAAAAAGTGGACTCAGGTTATTAGGTGTACCCGAAAATCAAATTGCCACACGCTGCATTGTTTTGGAGGTGTTAATTGACCTAGGCCAACAAAATATACAGGCTGCAACGGGAAAAATCAAAACCTATTATCAAGGAAAACCCATTCCGGAAAAGGAAATGGATTTTTGGTGCACGCAATTAAAGAGAAATCAAAAAGCGGAAATGCCTTGCCCTTTAAACCCATAAGATAAATTATATCCATCAAATCGCTTTTACCTTTGGTATTTTACTGAAAAAAAACTAATTTTCTAAAAGGTTTTCAACTCGGTTCTATCCATCAACCTATGAAAAGAATTTTTACTTTATTTCTCTCAATTTCAGTTTTGTTAGTTTCCACAAGTTCGACCCCTTTAGGTGGGGAGGAAAGTCTTGAGGATGTATTCAAACGAATTAAAGAGGAGGTTGAAAATAACTCAAAGGCTTATACCACTTTAGGAGATGCTTGCACTAAAATAGGCCATCGATTAACGGGTAGTCCTCAAGGAAAAAAAGCAGAAGAGTATGTCTACAAAATGTTCAAAGATTATGGATTTCGCGATGTAAAATATCAGGGATTTCAAGTTGAAGCATGGGCTAGAGACACCGTAACCTTATCAGTCGCTCCGCCAAAATCAGATGACTTCAGGGAAATACAAGTAGTTTCCCTCGCAATGACTCCTGTGGAAGCTAATATTCAAGGAACCATCGTGGATGTGGGCAATGGCTTGGATGCCGACTTTGAGTCTAAAAAGGACTTAGTTAAAGGCAAAGTCGTTTTAGCCAATATCGGTTTATTAGAGGCCGCTCCAGGAACAAAAAATTTACATCGATCTGAAAAAACAGCACTTGCCATACAATATGGTGCCATTGGCGTTATATTTTCAAACGGCGTTAAAGGTCAAGTGTTATTAACGGGAACAGCGTCAGTAACTGGGAATTTGATTTCCATTCCTGCCGTTTGTGTTTCCTATGAAAGTGGAATTGAAATCCGAAAATGGTTGAAAGACCAACCGGGATTATTGGGATTAATTGAGATGCACAATGTTAGCCAACCGATAAAAGCTAGAAATGTAGTAGCTACTTTAAAGGGAGAGAATCGAAAATACAAACACGAGAAAATTATTATTGGCGGCCATTTAGATTCATGGGATTTAGCTACAGGGGCCATTGACAATGGAATTGGGTCATTTTCGGTTATTGATATTGCCAGAACTTTCAAAGCGTTGGGCTTAAAAAGTAAGCGTACGATTGAATTTGTTGCTTTTATGGGAGAAGAAGGTGGATTGTTGGGTTCGAAAGCCTACATAGAACGAGCGAAAAAATCAGGTGAAATAGACCAAATCGTCTATATGATCAATTTAGATATGACCAATAATGTGCATGGATTTAATGGGGGAGGAAGAAAAGAACTTATGCCATTATTGAAAGAAATTGGCGACAAGATTAAATCCATTGACGAAAAATTCGCGAATGAACTTGAAAATTCCGCCGGTTTGCATTCAGATCACCAATCCTTTTTACTCGAAGGAATTCCTGCTAGTGCGCCCATGGGAAAATTACAGAAAAGTGTATTGGACTGCTATCATGCGAATTGCGATGTGTTTGACTTAGTCAATAAGAAAGAAATGGAAAACACCGTGAAATATACCGCCATGTTACTTTATGGAATGGCAAACACGAATAATTTTCCTGCCAAACGACTTGACTTCTATTCGACACGTGATTTTTTCATCAAAGAAAATCTCAGGAGGGAATTAGAATTAGGCAATGAGTGGCGCTGGGGCAATGACTAATAAGTGAAATTTTAATACATAATAGTACAAGCTTTTTTAAAATATGAATAACTCGAATCCTTCTTTCTTTGATCATAATATGGAAATAGTTCCCGAATCTTCGTTTAAGTCAATCATTAAGGTTATTGGAATTGGCGGTGGTGGCTCTAATGCCGTTCGCCACATGGATAAGCTGCACATTAAAGGAGCAGATTTAATTATCTGCAACACTGATTCACAAGCCTTGGCTTCCAATTCTGTCAAAACAAAAATCAAACTTGGAAATCAAGGTTTAGGTG